>JAADIN010000248.1 GCA_013151315.1 Planctomycetota bacterium
AGTGGGAAAGGGTCTTCAGCCTTCTTCAAGATTTTTAACACCTCGGTCCATTGTTGTCGGCGCGCCCGTAGTTGCGCGCGTCGGAGCGGAACCATGGCAGCCCATGTCGGTTCTGGATTCTTGGTTTGCTCGGCTAGGGAATCGAAAAGGGCGAGCGCTCGGTTTGGGTGGCCTGTCCGGAATTCTGCTTCCGCAAGCCAGAAAACTGCACGAGCCTTTCTTGGTCCTTCGTCGAACGGGCCACCTTCTTGTACGATTAAATTTTTGATCTCTTGCCACTGATGATCTGAGGCTGCCAACTGGCATTTCAGCAGGAGCGTTTTTTCCCAGAGGGTTTTTGTTCGGCCCTCGTTACCGCGAGGAAGCTCGGCGAGCAGCCAATCGACATGCCTAGCCGCCTCTTTCTTATCGGCTGCCGCAGTGGCCAGCCAATAGACTGCTTCCAGGGCTTGGACACTCTGGGGGAACTTTGCGTGCAAAACTTGAAATTTCGTGGAGGCCTCATCGAGATTGCCCGTCTCGACGGCGATCCATGCTTGCGCGCTCATCACCTCGGCCGCATGCACCGAGTCGGGATACTGGGCGAGGAATTTTTGAAAGAGGTGGCTGGCTTCAGGAAATTGGGCCAGTTTGCGGTGCAGTTGGGCAGTACGCCGGAGTGCCTCGGCATGGGCTCGGCCAATCTGATTTTGATCGAGCAGTTCATGATAGGCAGCCAGTGCGGCATCGAAGCGCCCATCGCGCTGCAGGCCGACCGCTTCGTTGAGGAGTTCGTTTTCGATCCATCGATCGGCGGCACCAGCCAAGCTAGCAAACGTGGCTATCAAAAGGGCGACGGAAAGAATGTGAGATATTTGATGTTTGATTTTTGATGTAAGAAATTCCACATCAACCCTCCACTCTCAATCTTTCACCCTCAACCCTAAAACTGGCTCGTCGCACCCGTGTCCACATTGCCAACCATGTGCAGATGGTTGTGATCGATGTAGATGACTTCTTGAGAATCTTCATCTCGTAGGGTATGGGGTACAGGCCAACCAATCCGACGGACATCTTCGTAATAGATGGTGCATTTGTAGTGCGCGTGATGCTGCTGGGCCGGACCGATCATTGGATAGACCCGAGGCGGGTCGATGTAGTCGGCGATTTTTTCTTTGACGATTCGCACGTTGTTACGACTGCGCTCGTGAAGAAAGGGAACGCCGCCTTGAATCGGCTGAGCTTTCTCCAGGGCTCGCATCACTTCGTCATCGCTAGGCGGATCGAGGGCAACGATCTCGCCACCCGACTGAATCGGGCCAAGGATCGGCACGCGGTCGTAGCGTTCCTTTTCCCAAAACTGGTCTTCTTTTTTCTTTTGCTGAAGAGGGCTTACCGGAATCGGGATCGAGAAGGGCGCCAAGCTGGGCCCCATCGAAGCCAAGCCCCAGTAGCAGCCGCTTGTCGACAGCGAGCCGAGCGCTAGGACGAGGGCAATCGTTGACGCAGTCCATTGGTTCGTTCGTGACATCGAATCCACCTCTATCCATCCGATTCATGTTCTAGCTGCGATCTGACAGATCGCCGGAGTTTCCCACGCAGCTGATGAAAGAGTTATCGTGAGAAGTTAGGCAAAACTTGCGGACTTTTCTGGTTGTGACGGAAAAAGCAACGCATCTGCTAGCATCTTGTCATTGAAAAAAGCCCCGGGGTTGCAACCCCGGGGCTTTGGCTGTGCGTTTTCTTATGACTCACTTCTAACGCTTATTTATCTTTGAAATCGAGGAACCACCAGCCGTCGTCCCATTCTAGGGTTACCTTGCGCCAACCAAGGGGCACCTGGGGATACGGATAGAATGGCCCGATGTACGGCCAGGCCGAAGCTGAGTACTGTTTGGGATAAGTCACTGCCGCATAGTTCGAAGAAGCCGCATAGCTGGGCCACGCATAGCCGGGCATTTGAGGATTGTCGTAGCTGGCCGCTTGGCCTCCCCCGCCTCTCATGGGACTAGGCTGCATCCCGCCTTGCATCCCGCCTTGCATTCCGCCACCGCCGCCAGGCCTACAGCCTCCATCGGGGCAGAACTGAGCCTGACGGCTGTAAGCAGCCGGCCGAACTCCCTGGCGCCCAGCGCTAGCGTAGGGCACGGGCATATTGCTTCGCGGTGCCTTGGCTCGTTGACGCGGTGCGATCGGACGCCGCTGCTGCTGCGGAGCCATCGCTTGTCGATGCGGTGCAGCCGGGCGACTCTGCTGCGGAGCCATCACTTGCTGACGCGGGGAAGCCACGGGCCTTTGCTGGAAGCTGGCTCGTCGGGGATTTGCAACTCTCGGGTTCCGGCCTTCGTTGGCTTTAGATTCAGCGGCCTCAAACTGGGCGCCCGAGTTTTCGACTTCCAGTTTGTTGACGACGTGGGTGACGCCAGGGCTACGACGAGCCACTTGCTCGGCAGCCTGCCTTTGTTGCCGGTCCGTTACCGTGCCAGTCAACCAAGCAACGCCGTCTTCATACTTGACGCCGACGCGATAGTCTTTGAGCCTGCCACTTTGTTTGAGATCCCCAGCGATTTGCTGAGCTCGGTTTTCGTTTTTGCTAGCAGCATGGGTCGAATCGACCGCCAGTCCCGACACGGCAACCGCTGTGGCGAGGCAAAAAATGAAGCTCCTCATACGTCCCCCTCCTAATTTGAACAGTAAGTCGTGGGCAGTAGGCTGAAGGCAGACAAGAAACCGATTCTGTCTGCAGCCTACTGCTCACTGCCTACTGCTTCGGCAGCCCACTGTGCGGAAAGGGAGCTTTTTTCCGATTTTACCGGCGATTGAGAGCATCGCTGGAAAGATGGGGGCACCGCAGCGAGTTTGCGGCCTACGACTCAGGTTTCTGCTGGCAGAGAATGGGTCGTATCGAAATCAACCACGGAAGTGACAATCATCGCCGAGAGCGTCACGGCCGACAGAGGCCACATTTGCAAGCAGTCGTGGTAGCCGATCACGGTGGTCAAACCGACCGCAATCAGGCAGACAAGAAATCCAGCCTGCACGAGGCCCTCAAATCGGCCTCCTAAGTGCATGCGAACCATGACCGAGGCGACGATGCCCAAAAGGTGGACAGCAATCCATGCCAAGCCAAATCCAGTAGAAAGCATTGTTCGTTACCAGGAGTCCTTCCTGGTTCTCAAGGGGTGAGAAAGGTAGTCGGAGGCAGACAATGCGATTCACATGCCAAAACCGTTGCAACCGTAAGTAAGCGAAAGCAACCCACTGCAGCGACGCTACCACTCGCACAAAAAGACAAACGATTGAAGAATGTACAATCGAGCGTCTCAAATCGAGCAAGCCAGTCGTGATCTGACAGTCAACAGCCGCGATCTGACAGATCGCCGGAGTCCCCAACCTACGACTTCGCAGCCGCCAGCAGCTTCCGGAGCTCCGCTTCGATCTCCGCCGCTTGGATATTGCTGCTGACGACTTTCCCTTCGGGATCGACAAGAACAATCAGAGGCACGGTCACGATGCCCATTTCGGTCGCAAGCCGGCCTTCGAACCCCCCTTTTTCGTAGAGTTGCTTCCAAGGCAGTGGGTTCGTCTTGAGATAGGCCTTCAGTTCGTCGCTCGAGTAATCGAGGTTGACTCCGACGATCTCCAGCCCTCGTCCGCCGTACTTCGCATAGAGTTCTTTGAGAATGGCATGGTCGGCAATCCGTACTTCGCTCGAGGTCGTCCAGTATTGGATCACGACGACCTTGCCCCGATGTTGCTGCAAGTCAAATTTTTGCCCCTTCACCGTGGCTCCTCGCAAGCTCATGGGCTTGCCTTCGCTCGTGAGGCGAAGGACCGCTCCTTTTGCGAGTCGTGCCGCCAAACTTTGCGAATAGTCTTTCAGGATACGCTGATACCACTTCACGGCCACTTCGTTCTCGCCGTTCATTTCGCTACCCATTGCAAGTTGCCGAAGCACTTCGGCTCCGTTCTCGCTCTGGGGATGTTCGTCGACAAAGGCTTCGAGGTCTTCGAGCCATTGGGCCTGCGCCTTGGCGTAATCGACTTTCGGGTCGGCCAAGGTAACCCCGTAGTACTCCGAGATCATTCGATGGAATTTCAGGTAAACCAGCACCTCCTCCGAGAGGTCTCCTGCCTCGACTTGCCCCGCAAGCTTGGCCTCAAGCCCATGGAGGTAGTCGATCCCGTCAGGAAAGGTGCCCTCTTGAGAGGCGGCGCTCACCATGTCGGCCAACTGGCGAAGCCATTGTTCTCGCTCCGATTGCTTTGGCATCAGCTGGGCCAGTTGTTGCAGCAGGTCGGCCCGTTGGCGGTTCAAGACGGGCTTTTTGGCAGCTTCAACGGTCGTGATTTTCTGGTCGAGCTTTTCTAACTGAGCCAGCACTTCCTGCATTTTTTCTGTGGGAGGGCTCCCCATGGTCGCGAGAGAGGCTTGGCTAGCCCCCCCCTCGGGATTGAAGAAGATGCCACTCGCAACGTCTTCGGTGTTGCCAAGTGTGGGACCGTCGACCAGCTTCCAGGCACCGCTAGCGTTCACCATCGACCCCAATTGCATTTGCTGGTGCTGTTCGCCGTTTCGGATCATCGCCCAAACGCTTTCGTAGACCATCAGGTCTTTGGTCGATCCTTGCGTTCCTGCCGGAACCATGCCCGGTTTGAGCCCTCCGAAATCGCTGAATCCGCTTGCCTCGGCCATCGTACCTGCCGAGACTAGTTTCTGGAAAACGACAACCGCGCGCCCAACCCGCGCTGCGATTCGCTCGGCTTGACTCTTGGACAGGCCCAGAGTTGTAATTTCGCTGGCCGAAAGCAGGAGCGCCCTGAAACGTGCTTCGTCGTCCGTGCGTACTGCTTCGACGACTTCCTCGGCGACTTCTTCTGGCGAAATTAGCTTCCAAGTGTCAATTTTTCCGTCTTCATTGCGGTCGAGCCCCCAGCGGATACCGGCGTTGTGAAACCATCGATACTGATCGGCCTTGCCATTGTGGTCGGCATCGATATCGCGATAGATCTCCAGTCCGTCGCGGTAGTAGCTCCAGGTATCAACGACGTTGTCCGCGTCGGCATCCGCAAATTTCCGCAGGATATTTCCGGCGTGGTTCCGAACGACCCAGGCGGTCGCGCCGCCCGTCTTTTCGGCCTTAATCGTGCATTTTTCTACTTCACGGGCAGTGGGACTTTCTGCCGCCACGCCTGGCTGGACCGGCTTGAGTCGCAGCGCATCGCCTGCGGAAGGAGCCGCAAAGGTGCTCATCGATAGGGTTAACCAGCAGGAGCAAGCCAATATCGGTTGGCAGAGCGATTTACGTATCATTCGAGCATCCTTATTCTTTCTGTGAAACTTGGGCCACCGCACTTTCCCCTTTCCTACAGCCTAAAGCCAACCGCCTCAAGTCGAAACCCGAATTGACACGCCCCGTTTGCCGCCTAGAATGGGCGATTCGGGTAAATTCCGAATTCCCCAATCCGAACTCCGAATTCGCTTGGGCGCGTAGCTCAGTTGGTTAGAGCGCAGCCCTGATAAGGCTGAGGTCCCAAGTTCGAATCTTGGCGCGCCCACTCTTTTGAATTCGGAATTCGGATTGCGGAATCCGGAATCTTGCTCACAACATTCCGAATTCCCCATTCACTTGGGGCCGTAGCTCAATGGGAGAGCACCGCCTTTGCAAGGCGGGGGTTAGGGGTTCGAGTCCCCTCGGCTCCACTCTTTTAAATTCGGATTGCGGAATATTGCTGATAGCCTTCCGCACTCCCCAATCCGAATTTCGCATTCGCGCTAACCGGCATGACCGTTGTAGTCAGCCCGAGTTTCTTCTACTGAAAACTACGGACCCGCGGTTTTTCTCCATTCCGGGTCGATATCGCTCGTTTCTCGAAGGGGACATTTGACACCCCCCAAACGCAACGTATCGTTTCTCAGGCGTATTGTGCGACTTTGAGGGCAGGGTCTCACACTGGATATTTATCTTTGACTGGCAGTTTTTGCCTACTTGGTATGGAGATTTAGCGGTTATGTTGCCCACACTTGCTGTGTCCACTGGTGCTTTGCTAATTGATGTTTCGCTAGCCCTGATTGCGCTGACGATCGGGTTTTTCAGCGCGCTCTGGTACGTACGCTTCACGTCAGAATCGTCGCAAAATACTAGCGAAGACGCAAAAAACACCACCCAAGACCATGACGGCGAAAATGCCGAGGCTGCCTCCGAGAAAGAGGAGGCCGCCCTCCAGGCGGAACGCGTCGATATGGTCTCCTTGCAGTTGCAAGATTTGGCCAAGAACATGGCGATCGATGTGGGCGAACACAACAGCTTGATGACGGATATTTCAAGCAATTTGGGCGAATTGGACCTAGAAACCGCCGGCTCAGGCACGGCAGTAGCCGAAGCCCTTACGCAGATCTTTGCCGCCAATAGCAAGCTCCAGGATCGTCTCGCGGACGCCGAGAAAAAAATACAAAATCAAGCCGAAGAGATTCGCGTCAAACAGTCCGAAGCTCGCACCGACGCCCTCACGAGCTTGGCTAACCGTCGGGCCTTCGACGATGTCTTGGCGAAGAATGTCACGAGCTTTAAGAGCGAAAGTCGCCCACTCAGCCTGATGATATTTGATGTCGACCACTTCAAGAAATTCAACGATACCCACGGCCATCAGGCTGGCGACGAAGTCTTGCGCCGCGTAGGCAGCACGATCGCCAAGGTCGTCAAGTCTACCGATATCCCTTGCCGATACGGCGGTGAAGAGTTCGCTCTGGTGATGCCAAACACGAAAATCCCCCAGGCCAAGCTGGCTGCCGAGCGGGTTCGCAAGGCGATCGAAGAGCTCACCATTCCCTTCGAAGGCAAATCGCTTAAAGTCACTGCAAGCATGGGGATCGCCGAGGTCACTGCTAGCGACGATGAAACCAAGTTGGTGCGCCGCGCCGACGATGCCGTTTATGCCGCAAAAGAAGCGGGCCGAAACTGCGGATATTGGCACGACGAAAGCCAATGCCTGCCTGTCATCAATCCTGTGACCCCGAAAGCTGCTCCGGCAGTCTCAGAAACGAAGCATGAAAAGGCGGAAGCCGCCCCCAGCAATTCGGTAGGGCTCAAGAGCCTGCCCGACAGGGCCGTTTTCTTAGGCGAATTGAATCGACGCATCAGCGAGAGTCATCGCTTCGGAGTATCGCTTTCCGTGATTCACATTCGGGTGAAAGAGTACGCCAATCTGGAAAAAGAGTACGGTGATGCAGCCGGGCAGTTGATACTAGACCTAGTAGCCCAATTCATCCGCAATACGCTTCGCGACATGGACCTCTTGGGCAAGCTAGAGCTTGGCGAATTTATCGTCATGCTGCCTGGGAGTTCTCGAAGAGAGGCCATGTTGGTCGGCTCTCGCGTCCAGACGGCGATTGCCAACTGCGTGATTCCACTCGGAGACCAGCAGCTACGCCTGGAGATTCAGCAAGGCGTCACCGACGTAAAACCCGACGACGAGGCACAAACTTTGATGGACCGTGCCGAGCAGACAGCCGAGCTACCCGAAGAGACGGTATTGGCTGTCTGAGCGTGTCGTCCGCTGCACGGGACTGCTACGATAGGGAGGTTGCAACGGCTACTCCCTATTTCCGCATGAGCCACCCATGCCCGATGACTTTCCCTTTCGCTTGCGGTTTAGCACGCGGACCCTGTTTCGAATAACGACCACATTGGCCGTAATTTGCGGCCTGAGTGTCGTTTTACCCAATGCCTTCATTCAGATCACCATTGGAGCTCTCTGGATCATCGCCTCAGGCTGGCTCATCACCGGCCTGATATTCGCGAAAGGCGATACCCGAGCGTTCTGTATTGGGGCCGCCGTGGTTGCCACCTCGATGTGGACAGGCATCGGAGGAGGCTTTGCCGGTGGGATCCGAAGTTTGCTCAGAGAAATCCTTTTCCTCGGCTCTGTCAGCAATGCAGAAACTTGGCTGATTCACATTGCTCTGGCCGCCGTAGCAGTCGCCAACGGCTATCTTTGCATCTTAGCCCGCCGCTATTTCGAGCGGGAATCTTCCCGCGAATAGCGGCGGTTTGGTCTCCCTGGGCGATTGCCCTCAAGCGGAGACCGAAGTTCTTTCGATAAACTTTGCTCCAATGGAAATAACCCCTTTGACAGACTTCGGAAAGTCGTTATGATTTGGGACTTCGCGGCAACGCGAGGCGGCCCCTGTGAGGCCGCGATCGGCTAGGCTTGCTGAAAGCAAACTGGCTGATCGACAGATCTTTGACAATTTGGTAATTAACTAGCAAGAGTGGCATCTGAAATTCATTCAGGCGCTGCTGAGGTTCTCGCATTCGTTCTAGCTTGCGAGGTGACCAAGGCGGCATT
>JAADIN010000186.1 GCA_013151315.1 Planctomycetota bacterium
TCTGAGTATTTCGATTACGGCGAGTTTGCTAGCCTGCCGATAACAAGGACCGAGGTGCCCGACTCGTCGTGCGCTTGCGGCCTTGCTAGATTGACTTTCACCGCTGGACCTTGAAGCACATGGATGCGACTTTCCCAAACTTTCGCAAGCGTCTGCTCCCCCCGCTGTTTGCACTTTTCGTGGGGTTTGCTCTCTCTCAGAGTTCGTGGTCGGCTGAGCCGGACTCGAGCCCAGTACGTTCTGCCCGTGGTACGGTGGTCTTTGTGACTCCGGCCCAACCCGCCGTAGAGACCAAGAGTTCCTCGCCGCCACGGAAACGCCACTCTGAAACTCGCTCCCAACCTCGATCAGCGCAAGGTGATCTTGTGCTTGTCCCTCAATCCCAGCCACGCTTCCTCCGATCGCGTTCCAAATCGCCCCGACCCTCAGCAAGAGAAATCGCACCGCCCACCGTTCAGGCAGCGCCAGCAAACCGAGTCAAAGTTGCCCAGTATCAAAAAGAGGTCGACTTGCCCGACCCGATTGCCAAGTTGCTGATTGAAGCGCATTCGATTTCCTTGCAGGCCACTACCGAAGCCGATTACTCACAGATCATTAAACATAGCACCGCAGTAATTCGCCAAGGTGCCTCAAAAGAAGACCATCGCTTTGCACGTCAGCTCACTTCATGGGCTCTCAATCGCCGCGGCCAAATACGCACCAACCAAGGCCAGCAAAAACTTGCCGACGCGGACTTTCAAGGATCGCTAGACCACCACCCCAACAACTGGCGAGCACTGCACAACCGAGGAGTCTCGCTTGCCCAGCAAGGGGTTTTTGCCGAGGCGTTTGACGACTTCAACCGCGTGATACAACTCAACCCCAAATATGCCAAAGCTTTTGTCAACCGCGCGACGCTCTTCGTACAAGCGGGCGACCTACAATCCGCATTGGAAGATTACCAAATCGCTTCGGAGATCGATCCCGACCTTTCGTCGGCCCAACTGGGTATCGGTCGCGTTCGACACCGGCTCGGACAATGGGAGGAAGCCATTGCGTTTTTTGAATCCGCCGTGCAGGGTGATCCCACCAATGCGGAAATTCTGTGCAGCCGAGGCGATCTGCTGGCCGACATGGGCCAGTACGGCAAAGCCTTGGCCGACTACGCCCTTGCGATCGAAGCCGATCCGCAATTTGCCCACGCCTATCGCAACGGCTCCTGGTTGCTAGCGACTTGCCCCGACGTTCAATTCCGCGACCCCGAAAATGCCTTGCTAGGCGCTCGCCAAGCGTTGGAGTTCGACTACGGCCAGCGCCATGTGGCGCTCGATACGCTAGCCGCCGCGCAAGCCAATATGGGCCAGTACGACGAAGCGATTAACACGCTCCAGAATGCGCTCGCCATCGCTCCTGCCAAATCAAAACCTGCCTACACCCAGCGGTTGAAACTCTACGAGCAACGGCGACCCTTCCGCACCGAGCCTGCCGGGAATGTCTCGCAAGCCGTCTTCCAAGTGACCGATCAGTAGCGGTTAGCCATCAACGCCTCTTTCGCTACATCAAATGCCACTCGTCGAAGACGACGACGTAAACTCCCAGCAGAAAATTCGTGATCGCGTGCGCGGCGACGCAGTTTCCGATGCTACGTGTTCGCACCATCAGCCACGTCACCATGCTAAACCAAACGAGCGAGGCCACGTACTCGCTCGGCAAGTGCATCAAAATCGGGATCGCCGTCCCCGCAATCACCGCCGTTCGGTTGACCGTGCCGAAAGGCACCTGCCACCAGTTTTCATGCACGACGTACCGCATCAAAAAGCCACGTAGAAAAAACTCTTCGATCACCGGCACCACGAGCGCCAGCCCCACGAAGCGAATTGCCAGAAACACGTAAGCCCAGACGCCTAGGTCTCGCAATTCTTCGAGCGGATTGTAGGCACTCCTCTCGCCTCCTCCGAAAAAACCCACCAAGCCAATCGAGGGTTGCTCGCCCTCGGCAAGTTCTGCCGACAGAATTCCCCCTAAGAATCGATCAAGCGGGCCGACGAGTCGGACTTCTAATTGCAAATCGCACAGGACGATCCAGAGCACGACTCCTACGACTCCCACGACGACGCTCATCCCGCTCACGCGCCAGGGAAGGGTCCGGTAACCGGGCCATACCAAGATCATCGTCACGAAGGTGAGAGCGATCTTGGCAGTGTAAACGTACGGATAATGTTCGTAGCGAATGGTCGACTGAGATTCTCCGTCGCCAAACGCCTCCTCGAGCTGCCGGTCGAACTCCGCAGTTGCCTCGTCAGTTACCCCGTCGGACGCTTCAGGCACCGGCGGCGGACCTGGCTCCAAAGTTCCCATGAGCATATAGACCACCATGGGCAACAAAAATGTCACCCAAGGCCATTTCGAGAGCCAGCCGACTGGCAATTTTTCAGCCTGAGTCTCTCTAGGGCCCTCGTTTTTAGAACTCACTCCGGTCGTATCAGCCATGGCTCTCCCCAACAAAACGTCTGATATTTCATGATCCGCACGGCGCTAGCCGCGGGAAGCGGGGGCGTAGCGGGATGCTTTTTATGGCCCGACGCTAGCGCGTTGCGGCTCACACCCCATATCAGCACCCGAATTTTAATTGCGACACGCCGTCGCAACTTGCCCTATCCTTTTATCCGAAAAGGACTTACCGCGTTTTCTTTGTTCCCAAGCCGCGATGCAGCGGTGCTGAACCCTTATTCTAATCGCCCCTGCTCCCGAGTCGATGAGCATACCTCAACCGGCCTTTGCAGTCCGGCGGTCGTCGCCTAACCTTCCCCACGATTTCCCGGAGTTTGCACTAGCCTTCCTCGTCATCCTCAGCGAGAATGCGGGATCGTCCCGCCTGGAGACTGGGTGAGCAGGAGGCTGCCCAAATTTTTCTTATCGTATCGCCCCGGAGACATGTCTTCGTGGGTTCCCAATAAGAATCTTGCTGCATGCGGCGTATCCGCTTCTGCAGCCGTGGCATTTCAGCACGCTATTTTCCGTTGACGTTTGGTAGAGGTTAAGACAAATCCCATGGACCTTCGTAAAGTTCGCAATATCGGTATCTCCGCGCACATCGACTCAGGCAAGACGACCCTCAGCGAGCGCATCCTCTTCTACGCAGGCAGGATCCACAAGATCGAAGACGTGCGCGGCGGCGGCGATGGCGCAACCATGGATCACATGGAGCTCGAGAAAGAGCGTGGCATCACGATCACCAGTGCGGCCACAACCGTCGAATGGGATGATCACACCATCAATCTCATCGACACCCCGGGCCACGTCGACTTTACGGTCGAGGTGGAGCGGAGCCTTCGCGTACTCGATGGTGCCGTGCTCGTGCTCTGTGCCGTTGGCGGCGTGCAGTCGCAATCGATGACGGTCGATCGTCAAATGAAGCGTTACCATGTGCCGCGGCTTGCGTTCATCAACAAGATGGATCGCACCGGTGCCGACCCCAACTCGGTCGTCGAGCAGGTGCGAGACAAGCTCGATGCCGATGCCGTGCTGATGCAAATCCCCATAGGCGAGGAAGAAAATTTTGAAGGCGTCGTCGACCTCGTTACCATGAAGGCCCTCTATTTCGATGGTGCCAATGGCGAAGACGTCCGCGTCGAAGAGGTTCCCGCAGAGCTTGCCGAGGCGGCCGCCACAGCGCGCGCAGCGATGCTCGAGGCGCTCTCGATGTACAGCGACGAGCTCATGGAGCTGCTCCTTTCCGAGGAAGAAGCTCCCCTCAAACTAATCCACGAATTGATTCGCACCGCCACGATTAGCCAGGGTTTTACCCCCGTCTTTCTCGGCTCTGCCTACAAGAACAAAGCCGTTCAGCCGCTAATGGATGCGATCAACCGCTACTTGCCTACGCCGCTCGATCGCACCACGGTCGCCTCCGAGACGACCAACCTCGACAATAAAGTCGAGCTCGTCAGTGATCCAGAAAAACCCTTCGTCGGCATGGCATTCAAAATTGCCGACGACGAATACGGCCAACTTACCTTCATGCGTGTCTATCAAGGCACGATCGCCAAGGGCGAACAGTATTTCAATCAGCGGCAAAGAACGCTACAGTCGCATCGTGCGGATGCACAGTAACAAACGCGAAGAAATCGATACCGCGACTGCCGGCGACATTATCGCGATCATGGGCATCGACTGCGCCAGCGGCGATACGTATTGTTCCACAGCCAAGGCCTGCACCTTAGAAAACATCTTCGTTGCCGACGCGGTCATCAAGATGTCGATCAATCCGATTTCGCGAGACAATGCCGACAAGCTTAGCAAGGCTCTCCAGCGATTCCGCAAAGAGGACCCCACTTCCGCGTAAGTTCCGACCCGGAAACGGGCGAAACGGTGATCGCCGGCATGGGCGAATTGCATCTGGAAGTCTACACCGAACGGATTCGACGTGAGTATGGCGTCGAGGTCGAAGTCGGCGCTCCCAAGGTCAGCTACCGCGAAAGTGGCACCGTTGCCTTCGAGTTCAACCACACACGCAAGAAGCAAACGGGCGGCTCGGGTCAGTTCGGCAATATTGTGGGTACGATTAGCCCGATGACCGACGAAGATCGCGAAGAGGCCGAGGGCAGCGAAATGCTGTTTGTCGACAAAGTCACGGGCGGTCGAATCCCGAAAAACTTTATCCCCGCCATCGAAAAAGGTTTCCGCCTGATGATGGAAAAGGGCCCCGTGGCGGGCTATCCGGTGGTCGGGCTGACCGTCGTGCTGCTCGACGGCAAGTACCACGATGTCGACTCCTCCGACATGGCGTTTATGCTCACTGCTCAAGAGTGCTTCCGCCAAAACTTCAACCGTATGAAGCCGGTGCTCCTCGAACCGATCATGCTCATGGAAATCGAATGCCCTGAAGAGTTCCAAGGTTCGGTCGTCGGCCAAGTCGCCAGCAAGCGTGGCATCGTCGCTTCGACCGAGACGCAAAACAAGGTCACGACGATCATCTGCGACGTGCCGCTGGCCGAAACATTTGGTTTCTCGACCGACCTGCGTAGCCAAACCCAAGGCCAGGGCAGTTTTAGTATGGAGCTGCACAAGTACTCGCCCGTCCCGAGCAACATCCAAATCGAGATCATCGCCGAGCGAAAAGCCGAGCTGCAGCCGGCCTAAGGCAACTTTCGAAATTTCAAGGCGGTGCAAAGCCGAGGGATTGCAATCCCTCGGCTTTGCAATTGCGCCTACTGCTAGCACGCCCCAGACGATTCTCGTCTTTACTTCTCTCCTCGAATCCAACTACACTTCCTGCCTACCCAGGCCGGTGCGCGCCTGCGACCGTCCGATTCTTTCCAGGGAGCTTCTCTAATGTTGAAGATGCCGATGTTGAAATTATTCTCGACCGTTTTCTCTGTGGTCTTGCTAGGCGCCAGTTGCTTGCAGGCGAACGATGCCCCTCCGGCACAGCTCGATCCCAATTTGCCCATCTACCGACCGCTACAGCAGATCGAGGGGGAATTGAAATTGGGCGGGTCCAACACGATGTCGCATGTCGCGGCCGTCTGGGCCGATAGCTTCAAGCAGTTCTATCCCGAAGTAAAAATCTCGATCGATATCACCGGCTCACGCAAGGCTGTTGCTGCGGTCAAATCGGGCGAAACCAACATCGGTTTGCTGAGCCGATCGTTGCGACGCGACGAGGCGACTGACTTTGCTGATGCCCTAGGATACCCGCCCACCGTGCTTACGCCCTGCCTCCAACGAACCGCGATTTTTGTCCATAAGGACAACCCCATTCGGAGTCTGACGTTTGCCCAAGTCGACGCGATGTACTCGACCACACGCGAACGCGGAGCCCCCAAGGCGATCCGCACTTGGGGTGATCTCGGGGTAAGCGGTTCCCTCGCCTCGCAACCCGTGACGGCCCACGGCCGGCGAAGCGACACCGGTTCGCAAGTCTTTTTCCAAGAAGCCATCATGCTCGGCGGCACGATGCGTGAAGATCTCAAAAGTCATAAATCAAACATCAACATGCTCAAAGCCCTAGCCGACGACCCGACCGGCGTTGCCTTTGGCGGCATGTCGTATGCTTCGCCTGCCGTGCGAGCCGTCCCGCTTGCGTTTGCCGAAGGCCAGACACCCGTAGCCATCGATTCGCACGAAGCCGACCATGGCCACTACCCGCTTGTGCGGCGATTGCAACTGGTCGTCAATCGCAATCCAAAACAAAAGCTAGGCACGCTCGAACAAGAGTTCATCAAGTACGCATTCAGCCGACAAGGCCAAGAAGACGTCGTCAAAGCCGGCTTCCAATCGATTCCCGCGCCACCAGCGCGAGTCGCGCTCGACGCGATCGGCCTCGGCGTAGCAAGATAAAGTGAACGCGGACTATTTTTCCATTCCGCAATCCGAATTCCAAATTCCGCATTCAAAAGGCCTTTCCTATGAAGACTTTTCTGCTAGTCGCCTTTGCAGCGATGCTCTTGATCCCCAACCTCTGCTACGGCGTCGATTCTAGTCGTGCTTCGTCGCAAGCCCGTCGGGCTCCCGGCTCGGCCAACGCGGCGACTGGCGCATTTGGCAACCCAAACCTCGGTTGGCGTGGCGCGCCGGCCAATCCGAGCGCTGGCCGCGATCGCAACCGAACTGCCCCCAACTGGAACTACCAGCCCCCCACGGCAGGCTTTCCGTCGCAAGGCTATCAACCCCCTTCGTACACCCCCGGGCAGGGCGGACAAAACGAAACACTCGACCGCTGGCGCCTCGGTATTTTTCCTGAAGACACCGACACCGGTGTACGGATTGCGGAAGTCGTTCGCGGCTCGGCTGCCGAACGGGCCGGACTCGAAGTGAACGATCGGATTGTGAGCGTCCAAGGCTTCCAAATCGGCTACGTCGAAGGCGCGCTCTACGATGTGGGCCAAGAACTCGAACGACGCGCCGACAACCAAGGCTGGGTCCGTCTGTTGGTACAAAACAACCGCGATGGCCAGCTCATGAATCTCCCCGTGCAACTCGACGGACGACAAAAAGGCCTCACCGGCACCATCACGCTCCGAAATCGCGACAACTTGCCCCGCGATGCCGTTGCCATCGTCGAATTGCGAGAAGTGCTCCGCGCCGACTTGCAGCCGATCACGATTGCCCGGCAGACGATCTCGCCCGTGACGCGCGCTCCCATTCCCTTCAAAATCGACTACGACCCCTCTGAAGTCAACTCGAGTCGAACCTATGTGATGAGTGCTCGGATTGAATCGGGCGGTAGACAGATTTTCGCCACCCGGCAAGACGTTTCGGTCTTCGGCGGCAACTCGACCACCGCCATGCAACTGGTCGTCGAGTCGACCTCCACCTTCCCCGGCAACGTCCCGAATCGCAACGAACAGCTCGCCCAAATTTCCCGTTGGTTCCGAGAATACTTAGGCCGCGAACCGCGAGCCCAAGAACTTTACGTCTGGGAAGCCCACCTAGCTCGGGGCGGACCGATCTCGGACGCCCAACTGCAAATCCTCAGCACGCCGGAGTTCTACTACCAAGCTGGTGGCGACGACACGCGGTACATCTACCGCATGTTCCAATTGGTAACCCAGCGCCAGCCCTCGCAACAAGAAGTCTCGCAATGGCTCAACCGTCTCCGATCGTTCCACCGACTGCGCTCCGACCTAGCCCGCGAATTTCTCTCCATGGCCACTTCGCAAGCATCTCGCTCGAACCGCCGTTAAGATTGCCCTCGAGATAGCGACGCTTTCGCTGCTAGCAAAGGCGATAGCAAACGAAAAAAGGCCGCGACCCGTTAGCGGACCACGACCTTTTTTTCTTTCATGGCTTCAACACCTCATCGAGGTGTCAAAGCCCGAAAAACAAACTTCCGGTCTCATTGCGACGGTGTGGAGTCGCTGGAAGAAAGACGCATGTCGGACAGTGCTGCGCGCTGCCATGATATCGACTCGGCCTATCCAAAAATTTGGTCCTCCCGACGGAATGTTGACCGTGAAGCTTGATTCCTTATGCCGCCCGGCAAGCGGGCGGTTATTTTTCTGAATGGGTGATTCTGAGTTCGTGAGTTAGTTTTATCGGTTCTTGCCGGCCAAACGCTTCAGCCGAATGCCAATCGAGTCACGACATTACACGGTAATTGTACCTTGCGGAAGAGGGGACTGCAGCCATTTTTTGTGAGTGCAAACTGTGTGCCGAAAGCGAAAATTTTTCATCCATCAGCCGTCAGCGATCAGCCAGAAATCGGGGCCAATGGCCTGAGAGCTTCAAATGGCCAAGCCTCGATTGCCCTTGCCCGGATTGCGGGAGAAAGCTACAAATCGTCGCGCCCCAATCGGAGTGAATTTCCCTCAAAATGAGACTTTTCATGCCTACCAACTCACGGCGTCGCGGTTTCCTAGGAGCCATTTTTTTTGGGGCCTTGGTTGTCCTAGTCACGCTGGGCCACGGGTCGTTGCCCGTCCTTGCTCAACAATCGGCGGTGACTCCTGCCAGTCCGGGCCGCAAAATTACGTTGAAACAGCAGTTGGTAGTGGGGCTGAAAGCGACGACCACGTGTGACCGAGATTTCCTAGGTATTGTGGTCAATCTCGTTGAGACAGGCAGGCTGCCACGGCGGTTGGTCGACAGTACTTTTCTGTGGGCTCGCGATCGGGCGGCTCGCAAGTCTCGCCTCCGGGCGCTGCGGCCGATGATCTACTTCAAGCCGGCCCTAGTACTACGGGCGAGGCGAATCGGCGTGAAGTTGCCTGCGAATTGCCCTGCAGGGCCTTCCACAACCTCTTAGCCGTTGGCGGTAGTCAGGCGAGGGCCAATCGGCTAGAATGCCCCCCTAGTAACCAACTTCCCCCTCTCCTTGTTGGGTTTTCCCCACGAACCGAGTCTTCTCTCAAACAAAGTCATGGCTAAAAAGACAGCAAAAAAGAAGGCTCCCGCGAAAAAAGCACCTGCAAAGAAGGCGGCTTCGACCACCAAGAAGGCGAAGACGACCAAGAAGGCAGCGGCCAAGGACAAAGATGCGCCGGAGAAGAAAAAGAAGGCCCCGAAGAAAAGAGCCACTCGCGCTCGCGCGGTCAAGGAAATTCGGCTGAAGGCCTACTGGGGAG
>JAADIN010000021.1 GCA_013151315.1 Planctomycetota bacterium
GGGCCAGCAGACAAACCGCTCGCTGGCAAGGAACACGACTTAAAATACGTCTCTCTCGGTTCGGTGGCCGAAGATTCTCCCTATCGCGTGATGGTGACCTTCACCAGCGAAGGCGCGGGCGTGCGGCGAGTCGAGCTTGCCAGTTCGCGTTACCGCGACCTGCACGACCGGGGCGGCTACCTCGGTCATTTGGAAGTAGCCTCCGATTTGACCGGTGGGGTTTTGGTGCAAGCCATCGGCGCGGGCACACCTGCAGCCGCGGCTGGCCTCAAGATGGGCGACCGAATCCTCTCGGCCGGCAGCAATGGCCAAACGGTGCCGCTTGATACGCCTAAGCAATTTGCGGAACTTCTGCTTCAACACAAACCGGGGCAGCAATTAGAATTCCAAGTTTCGCAAGCCGGCGCTCCGCCAGTGGATTTACTAGTCACGCTTGCGCGTCGGCCTTTGGAAATTATCCGTCCCGAGTCAGAAAACGTACGGATGCGTTCCAGCACGATCCCCAAGGGACTTGCCTCGCCCCCCTCGTTCCAGTTCACGTTCGAGCAACTGGGCAAGACGCGGATTGGCAGTGAAGCAGCCGAAATCGTCGGCGTCGAATTGCGCAACGGCCATTGGGAAATTTCAGCGCAGGATGAAACAAGCGTCACGTTTCGCAAACGGCTACCCCAATATTCGCTTGAAGTGTTGAAGCGATATCATTTAGAGCCGATTCCTGCCGATCAACGGGCCAACCAAGATTACCCTGCCTACGGGCTCAAGCTCGACCTCGAGATACGCAACTTGGGCGAGCAAGAATTTGAAATCGCTTACCAACTCGACGGCCCCAATGGCCTGCCGACCGAGTCTTGGTGGTTTGCAAACAAAATTAGTCGTAAATGGAGTGCCGGCGGCCTTCGCGATGTCGTCGCTCGCCACCAGGGCAACAGCACCGTCCAGTTCGGACCGGCCGAGATCATCAAGGAGTCGCCCGAACCGATGCAGGGGCCGCCGCTCGCCTACATTGGCGTCGACGCCCAGTATTTCTCAGCCGTCATGCTGCCAATGAAACCTTCGCTTGACGAAATTTGGATCGACGAGGCGCGGTTGGTCCTACTCAGCCCCAAGCCCAAGAAGCCGATCGAAGGCCGTTATGCGAACGTCACTTGTCGGTTGGTGAGCCAACCGCAAAGCATCGCCGCTGGCGGCTCGCTGAAGCATAGCTACCAAATTTTCACAGGCCCGAAACGGCCCGAGCTGCTCGCCCAATACTTGGCCAGCGAATCTTCGCAATACCCGCTCGGCGATCTGCTTTACTACGGCTGGTTCGGCGGCGTTGCGAAAGTCATGCTCTCGATTTTGCATTTCTTCTACGGCATCACCGCCAACTACGGCATCGCGATCATCCTGCTTACCGTGCTCGTGCGAAGCTGCATGTTTCCGATCAGCCGGAAACAAGCCCAAAGCATGGCCAAGATGCAAGAGCTGAAGCCGGAAATGGACAAGCTCAAGGAAAAATACAAAAACGATATGCCGAAGCAGTCGGCGGCCATGCAGGAGCTCTATCGCAAGCACAACATCAATCCGCTGGCCGGCTGCCTGCCAATGTTCCTTCAGTTGCCGATCTTCCTAGGCCTCTATCGGGCGCTGATGGTCGATGTCGAGCTTCGCCAGGCACCGCTCCTTAGCGAATCGATCCGTTGGTGCTCCAATCTGGCCGCTCCCGACATGCTCTTCGACTGGTCGGCGATGATGCCGAACTTCGTCAATAGTGGCGAAGGAATTTTTAGCCTAGGCCCTTACTTCAATATCTTGCCATTGATGACGTGCGGGCTTTTCTTGCTCCAGCAAAAGATGTTTATGCCCGAGCCGGCCAACGAGCAGGCGGCCATGCAGCAGAAACTCATGAAGTTCATGATGCTCTTCATGGGATTTCTTTTCTTCAAAGTCGCCAGCGGCCTATGTCTCTACTTCATTGCTTCCAGCCTCTGGGGAATTGCCGAGCGGAAGTTACTTCCCAAGCCAGCGACGCCCGACACGGTCGAAAGCGACTCGAAAAAGAGCCTCCCCGTGCGTGAAAGCAAGAATGGACAATCGAAGAGTTCGCGGCATAAGAAGAAAAAGCCGAAGAAGAAGCGGTAGGCTGTAGGAAAGAAGAGACTCCAGCCTAAGGCCTAGCATGGATACCAGCGATACGATTGCCGCGATTGCTACCGCCGCCTCCGGGGCGGCTCGCGGCATGATTCGCATTAGCGGACCCTCGGTTCTCGATTGCTTGTCGCAATGCTTTGTTGCTAATGAGGGCGAGAAAGACTTGGCCGCGATCGACGTTCCTTCGGTTGTCGAGGGTTCGATCCATCTCGGCGATCGATCGGAAAAAATCCCTTGCGACCTGTTCCTTTGGCCTAGTGCGAAGAGCTACACTCGCCAACCGACCGCCGAGCTTCACACGCTCGGGTCGCCGCCATTGCTCGAAGCGGCCATGCAATCGGTTTGCCAATGCGGAGCTCGCGCCGCGGAACCGGGCGAGTTTACCCTCCGCGCCTTTCTCGCCGGGCGGCTCGATCTGACACAAGCCGAGGCGGTACTTGGCGTCATCAACGCCCGTGGCCAGGAGGATCTCGATACGGCCCTCGCTCAACTGGCCGGCGGCCTCTCGGGGCCGCTACTAAAACTTCGCGAACAATTGCTGCAAATCTTGGCCGAGCTCGAGGCGGGACTCGACTTTGCTGACGAAGATATCGAGTTCATATCGCAAGAGAACCTTGGCCGTATTCTTGGCGAAGCTCGGCAGACGGTCTTGGCAGCCCTCGAACAAATGGGCAATCGCACCGAGACGACCGACCTGCCGCGCGTGGTGTTCCTCGGGCCGCCCAATGTGGGCAAGAGCAGCTTGTTCAATGCGCTGGTCGACTCCTGTGGGTCGACTACCCGATCGATTGTTTCCAGTCGCTCTGGCACGACGCGCGATTACGTGACCGCAGTGGTCGATCTTGACGGAATGGTTTGCGAACTGATCGATACGGCAGGCCAAGACGATTCGGTCGCTGCCGAATCGATCGCTCATGCGGCTCAGAGCATGAGCAACGAGCAACGCGATCAAGCAACGCTGCGGGTGCAGTGTCTCCCCGCCTCGGAAGTCCGTTCGATTGATCGTCTCGAACCGTCGCAGCTCGTCGCCTTCACGAAATCCGATTTGGCAGAAACCGATCTCGTTGCCAACGATTCAACGGTCGCTTGCAGTAGTTTGACGGGAGCAGGTATCGATGCCGTGCGAGCACAAATTCGTCAGCGGCTTGAGCAAGTTGCTCAGCGAGAGGGGAATTCCGTTGCGATCACCGCGGCCCGCTGTGCCGAGAGCCTGCATCATGCCAACGCATCGTTGGAGCGTGCGATCGGGCTTTGCGAACAGTCGGGTGTCGAAGAGCTCGTCGCCGCCGAGGTCCGTATCGCGTTGCTTGATCTGGGCCGAGTTGTCGGAGCCGTCTACACCGAGGATGTCCTCGACCGCATCTTTAGCCAATTTTGTATCGGGAAATAGGGCGGCTGAAAGCCGAGGGATTGCAATCCCTCGGCTTTGCTCGCTGTGACCCTCTTCTTCTCAGAGGCCCGCGAGTCTTGCCTGCAAAGTGCCGAGTATATTTTTGTAGGCTTTTTCTTCCCTCGCACTCCTAGCCCCGGTTGCTCATGCGTCGACTTCTCTGGATGGTTCTCTGGATGTTGGTACTGAGCGCGACGCGCGTCGAGCGGGCGGGCGCTGCCGAGAATCTCTGGCTCGAGACGGCTCGGTCGTCGATTACGAGCCACGAGCTTCGCAACCATGTTGGCGTCCTTGCCGACGACATGCTCGAAGGGCGCGAGGCAGGCTCGCGCGGCGGACACGCAGCGGCTCGGTATATTATCACGCGACTCGAAGCGGCCGCCCTCAAGCCGGCCGGCGCCCATGGCACTTTCACGCAACGGTTTCAAGGACGTTCGCAAAATCTGCTTGCCGTGATCGAAGGGACCGATCCGGAATTGCGGAGCGAACATATCGTCGTCGGTGCCCACTACGACCATGTCGGCTACGGCACGCGCCGCAATAGCTACGGCCCCTGGGGTTACATCCATAACGGAGCTGACGACAATGCCAGTGGAGTCGCGACGCTGCTCGAAGTGATCGACGCGTTGGTCCACAGCGGGCACCAACCCCGACGAAGCCTCTTGTTTGCCTTTTGGGACGGCGAAGAAAAGGGGCTCCTTGGCTCAAAACATTGGATGCGTCAGCCGACCGTGCCAATCGATTCGGTGCGGGTGGCAATCAACATCGACATGGTCGGCCGACTGACCAAGGGAAGAATCGCCGTGATCGGAACCCGAACCGGCACGGGCTTTCGCCGGCTGATGAGCACCGATCGCCTGACGGGTGAGACTTGGCTTGATTACCCCTGGGAAGTCAAAGACAACAGCGACCATTGGACTTTCTACGAGGCCAACATTCCTTCGCTCTGTATTCATACCGGCGTCCATGAGGATTACCATCGCCCGAGCGACGATGTCGAGAAAATTAACTTCGAGGGCATGCAAGAGGTCAGCCGTTATTTGCTCGAGCAGCTTTGTGAACTGGCCGACGCCGAGCATCTTCCAGAGTTTCGCCCTGCGGCACGCCGAGAGACGCCCGAGTCTCGGAAGCAAACCGAAGCTCCTCTGTCGGCGATGCCCTCGCGGCTCGATTTCGCTTGGCAATATGTTTCTGGCAAGCCAGTCGTCGAGCAGATTTTGCTGGACGGCCATGCTGCCGAGGCGGGCCTTGTCGCGGGCGACCGAATACTGGCAGTCAACGGTCGGCCTCTAATGAGCGAGCTGCCTGCCGCCGTGCTTGCGAGCGAATCGGAGATCGCTCTGGAAGTGCGGCGAGAAGGAGTTGCCGAGGCAATCGTGCTCTCTGTTCCGCTCCGTGGAAAGCAGATCCGGCTGGGTCTCTCGTGGCGTTCTGACGAAGCGGAGCCGGGCGCAGTTTACGTGACCCGAGTGATTCCTTTTTCGCCTGCCGCGAGAGCCGGTCTCGAAGTTCACGACCGGATCTACGCCGTGAACGGCCAGTCGTCCTTAGGTCAGCAGGAGATGTTTGGCCGCGTGCAAAAGCTGATGGACGAGGAGGCGACGGAGATTCTGCTTCAAGTCGAATCCCGCGGCGTGCTTCGAGAAGTGGCCGTCTCGCTTCAGTTGCCGGTTGAGCCGACGGGCGACTCGACGCTGTAGAACATTCTGCCACGGGTTTTTTGGTCAAAAGGACCTAACCCGGGGTTCGCTTTCAACGGCGGTGCTTTGTTTGCCGGGGTTTGCCGAGTTAACGCGGGGCCGGTTTAGGCACGAAATCAGGAACGCGCGTTGAGGTGACAAAACTATTGGCTTGCATGGGGAGAGTGCGAAACCGCAAGCGAGGGTTCGGCGTCTTGCACGGGTTGCGACTTCCGTATTTTTCTTTTTGGTTGTCAAAGAGCTTGTGCGAATTTGCACGGAGTGATTCTTGCATATTGGGGGCGGGATTGCGAGCGTTTTTTTTGGCCGCGCAGTCCTTCTGGGTTCGTGGTTGAAACAGGCGTGTTGACGGCTTGCGGTTCTATTTTTCTTGCTTTATCAGCATTCACCGCTTATCATCACACTCTTCGGTGAGGCCGGCAATATAAACCCCTATTCGCTAACTGGTCAATCATCAGGGGAAATGCCGTATAGTATCCTTCAATGGCAGCAATTCCCCAGCCACAAGTTGTGGGTGAATGGTGGCAGGGAGCAAAAAAACATAACCGACAAGGAGCATTTAGCGATCTATGGCATGGACAATTTGGACAGCCAACTTCCGTACGTTAAGCGAAGGTTGGGTAGCTTTTATTATGTGTGTGCTCTTAGCTCTCGCGAGCAGTTGCTCAAGAGATGGCAATGCTGTGCTTAACCAATTTAGAATTACAGATGTCAAAAAAACGGTATCTTCTGCGAAAAAAGTAATTCCAGTTGCACTGCAGATGGAAGAAATGTACGGAGATGCCAATCATTTCCTTTCTTCACACGAAAAGTCATTCACGGATGGGACGTGGACTTGGAATACCGAAGTTTACTTCGGTGGACGCTATTGTTTGACCATGCAGGTAGATGTGGAAATCGACTATGAAAAAAATCGAGTCGTGAAGATGCTGAGTGAACCAAAGTTTTCATTGGGCGAAATCATAAAAGTCACTGTCCTTTCGAATGGCTTAGAGCGTGCATCAAGTGGTGAAGGCAAGTTTTTTTCACTTTCTGAATGGGAGCAGTTTTATGAGAGTGGTGGAGACTTTTTGGCTATTGGCATGCAAAAGAATCCAAACAAAGTTCCAAATTTCGATCGTTTTGCAACCGGCGTCCGGAAAAATCATGTTCACGTGAGCCTACTTCACGACGGAGAAGAAAAAGGGCCGGAGATCGCCGATTGATTCGGAAAGGCCAAGGTGTCCCTCCCGAAAAGTCGATCCGTGATGAGCGAGCCGCAATAGATGACTCAGCTTCTTTTGCTCGGATTGCTCGGGGAATGGCGGCCTCGGTTACGTGCCGTCGAGATGGAACCTCTTCTGCTCGGCCGCCGAGAGATTCGTGTCGGGTACCCCGGGCGGCGGCCCAGCTCGCTGGGGCTCGCATGGCCTTGCCCGGGGCTAATATCTGTTGCCCTTCCAGGGCATTTTGTTGCTCGACACGAAAAACTCGGGGAAGACTTTCTACATAAACTGTCCCGTTTAGGAGACCCGGAGCTTTCGCTTTGAGTGTTGAGGATTAAGTAGGCTCGGTAGCAATGCATTGGAACTGCAAACCAAAGGCCGCGAGAACGGCGAAGAGACTTGAAAGTCGTGGGTTTCCATCCTCAGAAAGCATACGATAAAGCCCTTCGCGATTCAGCTCGGTATCGGCTGCGAGCTGGGTTACGCCGCCAAGTGCTTCTGCAACGTTGCGAAGGCCGAGGAGAAACTCATCCTGCCCGTCTTCGGCACAGGCAGAGAGATATCCAGCGGCATAGTCTGGGTCGCTCAGTCTTTCGAGGAGGTCCTCTTGATAGTCAGCTGTTAGCGCCATTGGTTTCCTCCGTCTTTCGAGATTGATAGTCAGCCCAATAATCTTTGGCCGTGTTGATATCCTTTGCTTGAGTCCGTTTGTCTCCTCCGAGGAGTAAAATCACAACTTCACTTCCATCGCAGCCACAATAGACTCGATAACCGGGGCCATAGTCGATACGAAGTTCAAGCACCCCTTCTCCGACTGCTTTGGTGTCTCCAAAATTTCCGAGTTGAACGCGGGTGAGCCGCGCATCAATCCGCTCCTGAGCCTTTCGGTCTCGGAGTTGGTTAAGCCACTTGGAGAAAGGACGCTTTCCGTCCTTTTTTTGGTAGATACGGATTCGCCGCTCGATTGCGTCCATGCATGTCAATTGTAGATTATAATCTACATGCTGTCAAGCCGGCCTCATTTCGCCGCGAGGCTCAGCTCGCGCAGGCGCTGCCAGGTAAAAAGTCCGGAGTTGTGGCCGTCGGACCAGCGGATTCGGACTGCGTAGCCGCCTACGAGTTCCATTTTCTCGATCGTAATGTCGGCCGGTACCGAGGCGGGGTCGAGGATTGGTTCGCCGGTCCACTCGTTCACGCATTGGGCACAGGCACATTGGCCGCGTAGAAAGACGAACGGTAAATCGGCCTGTCGGTCGGCCCAAGAAATGTTCAGCACGCCCTCGTCGCGGAGTGCTCGGATGTCGGAAGGTACAAGAGTCATTCGAGCAGGATAACTCTTTGCTCTTCGAGAATCAATGAGCGCCGAGCTGACTGTTCGCACTGGTA
>JAADIN010000201.1 GCA_013151315.1 Planctomycetota bacterium
TGCCCAGAAGTCCCCTGGAAGACGACCAGGTTGATAGGCCAGATGTGTAAGTGCAGCAATGCATTCAGCTAACTGGTACTAATGGACGAACGCTTGGCCACATTTATCTAACGCTTTTGATTTCAAATAATCAAAGGACAAAGAAAGAATGTGTGATCTAGAATGTGAGATGGTTGATGTAAAAGTTTTTCACATCAACCATCAAACATCGAACATCAAACATTTGATGCACTCTTGCTTAGTTATACCAAATCAAACAAGTTCGTAGCGGCTACCGCTGCTACGGACTTCTTTTGGCGACCATATGGTAGTGGAAACACCTGTCCCCATTCCGAACACAGTAGTTAAGCACTCCCAGCCGATGATAGTGAGAGCACTCGCGAAAGTAGGTATCGCCAAATTTTATTTTTCTTGCCCCAGCCGCTTGCGGCTTAGCGAGAAACCAAAAACCCCGCCGGGATTCGTCCCGAGCGGGGTTTTTTCATGCTCAAGCATTTAGTTTTGGGTTTGCAACTAGAGCAACTTCGGAAGCCGCGAGCTCCCTTAGCGAGTTTGCATTATCCTCGCATAGCTTTTGGTGAGGAGCTGAACCTCTCAGCTATCTTGGGGATTCGTGTTCATGGCAGAAGCAGATAGCTTGTAACGCCACGTCGACTGAGATGGCGCAAAAAGAGATGAGTCTCTTGATACTCGCAATAGTCGTAATTGGCCTTAAACAGTCGTATTCGGATTTTTTCTTAGCCAATCCAAGCGAGTCGAAAATTCAAAAAACCACTTGTTTTTCAGTCTTTCTGCACAAAATCCAAGGGGTCTTGGACGGATTTGCAATTCGATGCCTTAGCCACTTGGCCACGCCGCCCCAACATACCTGGGATCAGATACTGGAAAAGCTATGCAATCTGAGGATATCGGTTAACCGCGATGGGCAGTTTAACAAAAATATGAGGCCTGAAACGGTAGGCCCTGCCGTGACCAATTCTATTGGAGGTTCGGGCAATAGGGGTTCGATGCAACTAGTGGGCGTCAGGACGACAGCCGGGTAAGCACGAGGTCATCTAGGAGGGATTTACGTATGATACCGATTATCGCGAAGCTGTTTCGTTCCACCGCACCTTCAGACGTTGTGGATGCTCTTGTGCGCCAGGTAGCTGATCTGAGCCTTGAAGGCGTGGTCGAGCGAGTCGCCGCTCGGATCGATCAGATGACGCTCTCCGAAGCCCGGGGCTATGTTCGTGCGCGAGCGGCCCATGTGGTGCGTCGACAAACGCGCCAGGTGATCTCGCAACACCAAGAGGCAACCGAAGATTGGTCCGGGGCGATTGTCCCTGCAGCGACCGAACGGCTCGTGCCGCTAGTGCTTCGCCAAACGGGTGTCGGCGTCCCACGTCGCAATCTGATGCGAAATGCGGCCTAGGAAAAGCGACGAATTTCGAACATTTTGTCATTCAACTTTTATCTGAATGTTTGCCATGGATACTAACCAATACCCTTCGCTGCCTAATCTATCGCAAATGCACTCCCGCCTGGCAAGCAATAGCCGGCGAGTCGAGGCCGTGGTCGATTCGCAACTCGATGGGATTGAGCGTCTGTTTTCTGCCGCGACGGCCGAGGATTGGGAAGCGGTTGCCAAGGCGACCCGGTATTTGGCCGATTTGGAACCCGACCAAATCGGGCAACGTGATCCGCACCGCGCGCCAACTGAGCCAAGAGATTAGCAGCGCGACTTCCGACGTAAAGCGCCCCAAGCACTTGGCAAATCTGCTGGAAGCGTGTCGAGCGGTTCGGAAGAAGGGACTGGGGCGGAGGGGCTAAGGAGTGCTTTGTCCCAGCTAAAAGTTAGCTTGGGCGTGTAATGGAACCCCACACGGCGTGCCAGGGAGCGGGCGCGTTCCGGCGCAAATGCCTCGTAAAAGGCCCCTTGGTGTGGGTGTTCAGATTGTCGCTAACGACGATCACCTTTTCGCAATCGGCATAGCGCCCCTCAAGCAAGCGAGCCATTTCAGTGGCCCAATCCACTTTCGTCTTGGAATCCCGCACGGCAACCTCACGCCAGCCTGCCAGCCGAACGATATACTTTTTCTTTATGGGATACCTTCGTGTTCCACGAAGAATCCTCGAAAATAAAAATTGATCTAACCCTAATTCTTAGTGGTGACAAAGCACTAGTATCTTCTCAATGAAGAGATAAGTGTCAGCGATTCGCAGGCTGAATACGCTAATTGTTTAAAAGGAGACCAAAGTGAGTTAACCAAAAAGGGGGCCTATGCTACAGTTGCTTGTGCAAACTGCTTGGAATCATCAAAAAGTGCGGCGCACGGCTGGCTCTCTTTCGCTAAACTAGGGTTACCTCAGATTGTGCCCCAGCCGGTCACTCATTTCCCAGAACCGCCATGCAAGCGGCCAAGCCCCCCAACAACGATCGCAGCATGCCGTATCGGCCCCTGTTGTTGGTCGCGATGGCCGTGGGGCTCGGGATTGTTGCCGACCGCTACGGAATGTCGGCAATCGGGGGTGGTGTGTTTTTGTGGTGGGCTGTTGGGGTGCTCTCGGTCGTTGGCTGTGTTGTTTTGCGAAGTTATGGCAAAACTCAATTTCTTAGTTGGACACTGCTGCTTGCAGCGTTGTGCGTTGGTGGAGCTTGGCATCACCTGCGATGGAACTATTTTGCTGCCGACGATTTGGCTCGATTTGCGCGCGAAGCCGCCGGGCCCGTTTGTGTCGAAGCGGTCGTGACCAGCCGCACCAAACAGAGTCCTGCTCCGGCGCCCAATCCTTTACGAGCCATGCCAGTGGGGCCACGGAGTGATACGTTCGTTCGTGTGCTGCGCATTCGCGACGGTACACGTTGGCAACGCGCAAGCGGCAATTGCCGCTTGCGCGTTGCGAGCGAACTTGTCAAAGTTCAGGCGGGCGATCGTTTACGCGTTTACGCACGATTTCGTCGACCGAGGCCTGCGCTAAATCCGGGTCAGTACGATTGGGCGGAAGCCGAGCGCCGTGCGGGCCGGCACTGCGAACTTTTTTGCACCGAGCCCGAATGCGTAGCCATCCTCGAATCCGCTACAAGTTCGAAACGAAACCGTTGGCTCGGCGCGGCCGCCAGTCGCTGTGAAGAACAGCTCGCTCGCTATGTGGGTGCCGAGGAGAGCGGCCTCGCCTTGGCCGTTTTGCTAGGAGTTCGCGAGCAGCTCGACGACGAGGTGACGGAGGCCTTTTTCAAGACCGGCACGATCCATCTTTTGGTCGTCTCGGGCTTGCACGTCGGCATGTTGGCTCTGATTGTGTGGCTGATCCTTCAGACGGCAGGCATGCCACGCCGAGGGGTCGTCGTGTTTACCGCGCTGCTGGTGATCGCTTATGCGATGATCGCCGGAGGTCGGCCACCCGTTGTGCGAGCAACCATTTTGGTGCTTATGGGATTGGGAGCGCTGGTCGCAGGCCGCCTTCCCTCGATGAAAGTAGTCCTGGCGGCTGCGGCATTAGCAATTTTGGCGTACAACCCGAGCGAATTGTTCCGCGGCGGAACTCAGCTTAGCTTTCTCTGCGTCGCGGCTTTGTCGACGTTTGGCTATTATACTGGCAAGCGCCAACCCATCGATCCTCTCCGTCGGTTGATTCAAGAAGTTGCTCCCTGGTATCGCAAGATACTGCGTTGGCTGGGCAACTGGATTGGGGAGCTTGCGTTTGCGTCGTTCGTTATCTGGGTCGTTGTTGCACCCTTGGTAGCCTACCACTTTCATGTTGTTTCGCCTGCGGGCTTTGTGATCACGCCGATCATTTGGCCCCTTATAGCGGGCGCACTCATTGCGGGACTAGGAATCTGCACGATTGGCTGGGTGCTTCCGCCAGTCGCTTCCATGCTGGGTGGTGTGTGTGCTTGGTGTCTTGGCACCACCGAAGCGATCGTAAGTTTCGCCGAGCAGATGAGTTTCGGTCATTCCTACGTGCCAGGCCCGGCCACTTGGTGGCTGCTCGTTTTCTATGGCGTGATGACGCTCGTCGCGATCGTGCCACGACTGCAAATCGGCTGGAAGCCACTCGCGTCGTTGGCAACTTTGTGGGTGGCCATCGGATTTACGGCTGCTGCGACTCGCAATACGGAGGACCAATTGCGTTGCACTTTTCTTGCGATGGGTCATGGCACCTGTGTCGTGCTCGAGTTGCCTGGCGGCCAGACATTGCTCTACGACGCTGGGAGTCTCGGTTCGCCGGAAGGGGCGAGCCAGACCATCGCGGGCTATCTTTGGTCTCGTGGCATCACACGCATCGACGCGGTCGTTCTCTCCCACGCCGATGTCGATCATTACAACGCCATGCCAGGGCTGCTCGAACGGTTTGAAGTGGGCACGGTTTACGTTTCGCCGTTGATGTTTGATCCCTGGGCAACCGATGGCCAACTGGACGCCCCCGAGTTTTTGCGCACAACGCTTCAGGAAGCAAAAATCCCACTTCGCCAGATTTGGATGAACGACCGCCTGCAAGTCGCTCGATCGAAAGGGAAATCGAAAGTCGAAATCGAAGTTTTGCATCCACCCCGATCGGGCGTGGCAGGACGCGACAACGCGAACAGTCTCTTGCTCCACGTAACCTATCGAGGACATTCGATTCTGCTGCCCGGCGATTTGGAGTCGCCGGGCCTCGAAGCCGTCCTGGCCGAGCAGCCGTTGAATTGCGATATTCTACTCGCTCCTCACCATGGCAGCAGACGCAGCGACCCCGCCGGTTTTGCGGCTTGGTGTACTCCCGAGTGGGTCGTCGTCAGCGGCCCACGCGCCAGCTCTGAACAGCAGTTCACCGCGGCTTCGTATCGAAAAGTCGGGGCCCAAGTTTTGCACACCGCCAACGTCGGTGCCGTGCAGTTTACGCTCGACTCGCAAGGCTTGGGGTTTTCGCAGTTTTTGCCGATGAAATAAAAGGGGCGAGATTTGAAAGCCGAGGGATTGCAATCCCTCGGCTTTGCACCGTCTCATGCATTATGAATTTTCTAGTGACTCCAACTGCGCTTGCTTTAGCGAATCGGCGACGCCCAGTTTTTTTGCCCACTTCTGCAAATAGGCCTCGTCCAAATCACCTTGGGGCGCCCCCGTGAAGTCGATTTCCGTGAGGTCATCAATGCGATGTTGTACCTGAACCGTACGGGTTGACTAAATTTGAAAGGCGTTATGAGAACGCTATTGTGCCAAGAAAAGCGGTAGCTCCGCGTTGCGCATGATATGCAGGGCCGTGTCGCCGAGGATTCGTCGCAAGAGCATGTTCTTCGCACTATTGCCAAGCACAATCAGGTCGGCTCCCCAGTCCTCGGCGTAAGGTAGCAAATGGTCGCGTGGCGGTTTAGAAATGTACTCCGTCTCCGGCTCCAGGCCATGAGCTTGACAGTACTCGACCGCTTTGGCCAACAGAGCTTCTCCTGCCTCTGCCTGTTGCTGGAAGGTAACGATCTTCAACTTGGCCTCGGGCCACATGCGAAGATGAACAAATCGCCGCATCGTTTTTGCCGATTCCATCGAGCCGCTGTAGGCAATGAGTACCTTGCGAATCGGGCCGTCCTTGTCGCTTACCGCGAGCAACGGCCGAACGCCCTCTTTGACCAACATCGCAAGCTCGTCGGGAGGCTCGTCGACCACGCCGTGCTCAAACAGGCTGCGCAAGCCGCAGACGACCAAATCGTGGTAGCGCGTCAGCGAGACCAACGATGCCATGGGGTCTCCCTTCTCATGCTGCAGGCTATGCCTCACTCCAGATTTTTTGCATTCGGCGAGGAAGTGAACCTCTGCGGCACGAATGATCGCGCTGGCGTCGTCGAGCCGACTATCCCTCAATTCTTTTGCTAACTGTCCAGCACCGATCGGAACGGGCCCCGTACTGTCGAGTCGGTCGACGTCAAATAGCGTGACGCCTGTGAGCTCGGCTTCATGTGATTTCGCCAGTTCGATGGCCTTGGCCGTTGCACTGCGGGCGTAATCAAGGCTACCGAGACCGACTAATATCCGTTTGATCATAGGTGATATTCCTGTTGCTTTTGGATCAAGTACTTTGTCAATTCTAAGAAAAGCTAATGGCTAACAGCTACTCAAACGAGCGGTGCTCTAGACGCAAAGTGACTAGTTCAGCGACGCTGTTGGCAGAGAGCTTTCGCATAAGATTGCGGCGATGGGTTTCCACCGTTCGATCTCCGATATTTAGCTCTAACGCAATCTGCTTGGTCAGCAAGCCTGCAACCACGAGGTCCACGATCTCGATTTCACGTGGGGTCAGGGCTTGAAATCGTTCTTCCAGCTCCTGCCAGCGAGCTTGCGATTTGCGACTTTTTTGGTTCTGGACGATAGCCCGTTCGATACTTTCGATGAGTTCTGCACGACGGAAAGGTTTCTCAATAATGGCCGAAGCGCCCGCGGAAAGGGCCTCCACAGCCATCCGCACGTTGGCATGGCCTGTCATGATGATGACTGGAATTTTCCAATTCCTATTTTGCATCACCCCTTGCAACTCCAATCCATCCATTCCTGGCATCCGCACATCAAGCAGCAGGCATCCGGCCGTTGCCGGATCGAAGGATTCTAAGAAGTCTTCCGCAGACGCGTAGCAAGAAGTTGAGTACTGCTTCCCATTGAGGAGCGTTTCCAAAGATTGCCGAACGTCCTTATCGTCATCGACAATCGACACGACCGTATTAGAGAACATAGCTTGCCTCCCTCGTTTTGAGAGGAAATGAAAGAAGAAAAGTGGCTCCGCCAGCCGGATTGTTTTGAGCGACAACGCTTCCTTGATGAGCTTCCATGATAGTACGACACACCTGCAAGCCTACTCCTAAACCACCTGGTGTCGTGGTAAAGAAATAGTCAAACAGCCGGCCGACATTTTCTGCGGGCAGCCCTCGGCCGGAATCCGTGATGCTAAGCTCAACACTCTCGTCAACATGTCGAGTACGAATGGTCATCACCCGTCGATCCTCCATGGTGCTCTCCATCGCTTCCTGGGCGTTATTGACAAGATTTAGCAGCACTTGCTGAATCTGGATCGGATCGATGACTAACAGCGGAAGATCCTCAGAGAGTTCTAGCCGGATTTGAATATGGGAACGTTCGAGCCAAGGCATACGAAATTCCATCAGCTCTTCTGCCAATTCGTTCAAATTCATGGCAGTTCGATGCAGCGATGCCTTTTGGATTAGCCCTCTCAATCGACTGATAATGGCGCTCGTGCGAAAAGTGGTATTTCCCAAATTTGACAGTATTTCATGCAGATCATTGGTATCGCGGCTCTCCAATTGGACAATATCTTTGATCGCTTCCACATAGTTGGCAATCGCGGTCAGCGGTTGGTTTAATTCATGCGCAATACCACTGGTCAATTCGCCAAGCGTGCTCAATCGCGAAACTTTGCTAATCTCCGCTTCTTTTTGCTGGAGCTCTTTCTCGACGGCGACTAGCTTCAACTGGTTTCGTTTGTGATCGGTTAGATCTTGGGTAATTCCAAGGAGCCGATCAACTTTTCCCTGACTGTCAAACTTCGGAACAATCGTAGAACAAAAATCGAGTCCGCCCGTCGACCGAAAATCAAAATCTCGAGACGAACCTGAGAAACCATCCTCCAGGAGCCTTGAAACCCTCTCTTGGTCTTCCTTGCAAACCGCTTCAAGATAGGGGAGACCGACCACTGCGCTTTCGTCTGCCACTCCGAGCATCTCCAGGCCGGCCCGGTTCATCGACATGATTCGCCCTTCGATATCGATCTGATGAATAGAGTAAGGCGATGTTTCGACCAGAGTACGATATTTCTGCTCGCTACACTTCAGAAATTCCTCAGCAAGCTTGCGTTCGGTAACGTCAATGATCGTCGTGACGATCGCATCTTTCCCTTGCCACTTGATTACCGCACTCGAAAAGCTAGCCCAAAGAGGCTTCCCGCTTTTTCTGATCAACTCAAGTAGAAAATCCCTGGCTGTCCCGTCTCGGAACAAAACCTCAAGGAATTCTTCTCTTTTTTTCGGACGAGCATACAACAACCCGACGTTGAGTTGCCTTAGCTCTTTCAGGGAATAGCCTAGGAGGTCGCATAGGGTTTCGTTCGCCTCCATGAGTCGACCAGAAACATCGGTAATGGATATACCAGCCACCCGATTGTCAAACAGACTTCGGTACTTGTACTCACTCTCTTGCTGCCTGCGCTCAGCTTCTGCAAGCCGCGATTGGAGCTGGTCATACGTGAGCTCTAGAGTATCCATCGATGAGCGCCCAAAAGGATCGAATCCTCGATTGAGAGAATTCTCGATTGAGGAAAATAGCCTGAGCGTTCCTGTCTTGTTCTCGACAAACGCCTGGCTACCGGGTGCCCTTACTCATTCCATGATCCATTGAACCATAGAGC
>JAADIN010000279.1 GCA_013151315.1 Planctomycetota bacterium
ACTGGGAGCCTGCGTGGTGCGCCGGCGATCCGTTTCTCGAATCGGCCGACGCGCATCTCCCCTTTTATTGGACTGTCGGCTGGCTTGCGAAATGGTTTTCCTTGCCGGCTGTGGCTTGGATTGGTCGCACCGCAGCGTGGCTGCTGCTGGCTATCGCGTGGCAACGACTCAGTAGCCGAGTCGTGCAGCGACCGCTGTTTTCGGTATTCACAGCCATGCTGTTTGTTGGTTTGGTTTATCAAGGAAACTTTGCGGGCGAGTGGGTCGTCGGTGGAGTGGAAGGAAAGTGTTTTGCCTACGCCTTGGTGTTCTGGGGACTGGCGGCGATGGCCGAGGGCCGATGGCGAGCCGCTTGGCCTTGCCTTGGGATAGCGAGCGCCTTTCATGTGCTCGTCGGCGGCTGGACGACTGTCGTCGCGGGGATGGTTTGGATTACGGAGCCCCGGGAGACTCGCACTCCACTGTTTTTGATGTTGCCTGCCCTTTTGCTGGGCGGCATGCTGGCACTGCCAGGAATCGTTCCTGCTCTGCAATTGACGCAAGGCGTGTCAGCAGAAACTGCTGCCGAGGCGAATGAAATCTATGTCTTCGAGCGGATTCCTCATCATTTGGCTCCCTTGGCACTGAGCTCAAGTGAATTAACAAAAAAATCACTTCGCTTCGGGGCGATGACGCTTGGCTTTGCGGCGCTGTGGTGGTTAGTGAAAAACAACACAACTTCCTTTTTCTCGTGGTCGACGGTGGCTTCTACGCAAGCGACGTGGCCATCGGCGCTAACCATTCTGATGCGATTCGCATGGGGGAGTTTGGCTTTGAGCCTGTTTGGCTTGGTTTGGGAACTGGCAAATTGGAATCATCCCGCGCTGGCGGCGAAGCTGCTGAAATACTACTGGTTCCGTTTGGCCGATATTGCGGTCCCGCTTGCCGTGGCGTTGGCCGTTGGTTGGCTGGTGAGCGTGATGCTCGAGCGTCGCCCTCGAAGGGCTGCTCTACTACTGCTCGTTACGATTTTCTTTCCGGTTTTGGCTTTACTCAATTTGAGTCTCGAGCGCTATCAAAACCCTGCTGCTCCTGCCGACCGAAAGTTGGAGGCCCCCCTCGCTTGGAAAGAAGCCTGCCTGTGGGCTCGCCAAAATACTCCAAGCGAATCGATGTTCCTTGTTCCGCGACGCAGCCAATCATTCGAGTGGTACGCTCACCGCAAGAGCCTCGTCACTTGGAAGGATGTCCCCCAAGATGCCGCGTCGCTCGTCTCCTGGCGCAATCGCTATTTCGATGTTTTCCAGCGGACCAACGAAGGAAATGGCAAGCATTTCTTCGTCCCACTTGCCGAACAAGGAGCCGCTCGAATTCGGCAACTCGCCAAAAAGTATCAAGCAGACTACGTTATCACTCAAGAATATCCGCCATTATTACTTCCCACCATCTACGACAACGGTGCGTATAAAATTTACGCCATCACTCCAACAACTGCCATCACTCCAACAACTAAAGCGCCCGAATGAGCCAAAGTTTACAACCCGAATCGCCTCTTCAGGCCGTCATCTTCGATCTCGATGGCCTGATGTTTAATACCGAAGATCTCTACCAGGAGGTCGGACGGCAAACGCTGGCTCGTCGCGGCAAATCGCTGACCCAAGATTTGCTCGACCAGATGATGGGCCGCAAGTCGGACATCGCGCTGCGAATCATGATCGACTGGCACGACCTGGATCTCACCGTCGAAGCGCTGGCCGACGAGCAAATGAAAACCATGTTTGAGCTGTTACCCGATCGTCTCGAACCGTTACCCGGCTTGCTGTCGCTACTGGATGCGCTCGAGGAACAAAAAATTCCCAAAGCAATTGCGACCAGTAGCGGCCGAAAATTTGTGACTCGCGTGTTGGGCCAATTTCAGCTTGAACCTCGTTTTTCTCACGTGTTTACCTCCGAAGATATTACGCACGGAAAACCGGCGCCCGACGTTTATCAACTGGCCGCCAAAACGCTCGGCTTCGAGCCCCGGCAAGCGATGGTGCTCGAAGACACGCAAATCGGCTGCCAAGCGGCGACCGCTGCAGGCGCGTACACGGTCGCGGTGCCGGGCGAGCATAGCCAGAACCACGATTTTAATGGGGTGAAATTCATTGCCAAGTCGCTTGGGGATCGGCGGATTTATGAGGTGTTGGGGATTAGTCGTTAGACGGCCGGGTCGAGAATCGTAGTCTTGGTCACGATTCCTGGGAGACATAAGGGGGTGAATTATGGGTTTGGTGGAAGGTAGGGGTGGACGATATTGACCGGTGTTTTTGAAAAAAGGGAGGGACCGCTGATCGACGCTAATACACGCTGATGAAAGGAAAGGGGAAACGCAGAGGGCGCTGAGACGGGGAGGAAATGCGCAGAGGAAAAATGCATGGAAAAATGTGTGACCGTTCATGGCGATGAAAGAAGAAAAAGGAAAAGCCACAGATCAACACGGATAGACACAGATGAAAAAAAATTTAGAGAAACTCCGAACTGATCCAAAAAATCAGTGTTTATCAGTGTTCATCTGTGGCTAATTTTTCCCCTCTTGCAAACGGTTCAATGTTTTGCTGACTGCGCTGCTGGGCAAGTCAGTAGTGGCACCCTCACGAACGTTGCAGATTGCGCGATGCAAACACTTTCCGGTATAAAACCTGAGACCACCCGTTCGGGAAATCAGTAAACTGTTTCCGGCAAGGGCTTTGTGGGGATTTGCTAGAATATGGTGTTAGACGAAGGTAAACCCCACCCATATCTTGTTACACGTACAAATTCAACTGAAGGAAAACCATGACTGGATTGGCTGGAGACATGCTCAGCGGAATCGCGCTCTGGGTGACCCGACGAGAACGCGAGCGCGAGCGCGATGATGATGCGCTTCGGGCTCTGCTCACTGCGCTGAACACGACCAAGCGCTACATCGCCCGACTGGAGGGCTTGGAGGGGGGCGACACCGACACGGAGGCTGAGCTGGTACGGCTTTGGCAGGAGGCTGCTGTTCGGATCCGGCGGACGGACAACGAACTTGGGCAGCGGCTGCAGATGAAAGCCGACTACTGGACGAATCCTAGCCATTGGTCAGATGAGGACATCCGGACCAACGGAATCCAGATTGACCAGGTCTCATCTGATGCCCAGAAGATTCTCGCGGACGTGTAAATCGGGTAAGGGCCGCCATCCCCTCCCCACTCCACCTGACATGCGGGTCCGCTCCACAACCAATTGATGTAGCGCGGTTCCTCCTGTGTTCTGCGCCAAATGGGTTGCAAGGTCGCACCAGAGTTGTTTGAGCGAAAGCAGCCCGAGCATCAGCTCAATAAACTACGAATCAACCCAGCGCGGGGGATTTCGGGCTCGGGGACGAGCCGGCTCGCTAGCATGGTGCGGTTCCTTCTCCAGTTTCTCTACTGCCCTCGACAGCAAGAGTCGATAGTAGAGACGTATCTCATCAAAATTTGAATCGACTCTTTTCGATATCTGGGGGGGCCCAATATGGATCGGAAACTTGTCGGCGCTATGCTGCTGCTCTTCGCTAGCAGCGGGTGCCGGATGTGTTCTAGCTGCTGCGATAATCTGCCGCCGGTGCTAGATGGACCCTACTCTTCTCAGACGGGCGGAAGAGCGGGCTCGGCCTTCGGTGCTGTCATCCAGCAGCAGTCTTACGAAGAAGAGATCACGGTTTCGGCTTCAGAAGAGGAGCCGACGGCAGCTCTTGAGAAGCAGGTTCTTTTTGCTCAGCCGACTGAATTGGTGCGGTTGCCGGACTTGCACTTCGTTCGTAACGACGATTAAAGACCTCGGGATCAAAAGGGTCCTCGATCGCTGCGCTTGCGGTGCGCACCCCTTGGTCAAGAGCCATGGGAGTGGTATGCGCGTCGGCCAAGTTCGATGCCTGACTCGACATGGCAAGCTGCTGCAACCAGCTTCGTAACAACTGGAGCTGGCGGAGCGAAAGGGGCTCCGACGGACCTTTTCCGTGGGCTGTCCGCGATAGGCTTAATAAGGGGCTTTCGCTGGGAACTTGCCAATCGATTTGGGCAAGAGTCGAGGTCAAGTTGCCCAACGTCGCTTGCGGGTGGCCTGCACCTTCCACCGCTAGCCGATTGAGTTGCCAAGACGATCCTGCCCCGTGACATCCGGTCGCGGCACACGATTTGACTAACATCGGCTGAATCTGTCGCACGAACATCGCTCGAGCCTTCTGCGACACGTGTTGAGCCAATTTCGGATCCTCCTGCGGCGGTGTCGCGATGGTATTTTTTTCCGATTTTTTGGAAGCCGGCTGTTGCTGAGAGTTGGTTTGCTGAAGGTGTTGTAACTGGCGTTCTAGCATCGCCAATTTTCGATGGTCTGGATCGATGGCGCGCGCGTCGAGCAATTCACGCGAGGCGTGTTCGTACAGACGATGCCGTAAGCACCAACGGGCCAGTTCGAGATGCGAATCGGCCGTCGAGCCGGTGCGCAGGCGGCGGCGCTGCTCGTAGGCTTCGTCGAGAGAATGGCAAAACAGTTCGACTTGATCGACGGGCACTTGCAGTTGGCCGTTTGGCATCTGGACTTGATAGTGGTCCTTCAGTCGAATCACGTGGCCCGAGAGCACATTTCCGTTGCGCAAGACCAAGATGCCGGCGACGGCCCCCTCGGAGGGGGACATCTCGGCAAATGCAGCCTGCCACGGCAAACCAAACAAGCAGACAAACAATAGTCGGGGAAATCGGCCAATCATAGCGGGCGGAGAATAGGGGACTTGGCGAGACAAGTCAAGACGATCTTGCTGCAGGGCACTAGAAAACAAGGCTCCGTCAGGCTATATTTATCCAAAGTGAAAACGCTGGGGGAAAGCAGGTCCGCGAAACACGCGAAAAAGCGCGAAAGTGTTTTGTTTTTGACTCCGTATTTATTTTTTCTCTTCATGAGACTACACCTGCTGAATGTTCGTTATAAACAGTTTTTTTCGCGTCCTTTCGCAGATTTCGCGGGCTTATCTCTCTTCAGTTTGAGTTTTTAGCAGTTCGTCATTTTCCTATGGCTATCTCAACGCTTCAACGCCGGCAAATCGTTTACTCGGGCGAGGTCCAGGGAGTTGGCTTTCGGTATACGACTCGCTCGCTGGCTCGTGGCTTCGACGTGGCCGGCTATGTACGCAATTTGCCTGACCGGCGAGTCGAGCTAGTGGTCGAAGGCCCCGAAGATCAGCTCGACGACTTCTTGGCGGCGGTCGGCGAGCGGATGTCTGGCCGGATTCGAAGCGTCGAGAGTGCTCATTGTCCGATAATTAACGAATTTGCAAGTTTCAAGATTCGTTATTAGCATGGATAGCCGTTAGCGATTAGCTCTGAATTACTGCCTTCGGTACCACTTCCTCATCACGGCTCAAAACTTCTTATGGCGAATCTCTCGGTCTGGCTTACTCCGATTTGGCTGCTCGCAGTGGGCGCTACGATAGGCACCGCAATCCTGCTTGTCTTGTGGGGCGTTTGTGCAATCGCCAACCGTCGCCTAGCCCGTGCGATTTGGGTCCGAGTTCGCGAGGGCATCTTGCTGCCGATCAGCTACACGCTTCTTGCCCTCGCGGTGGTTGCCGTGGTCGCGGCACCGATGATGCCGCTGGACCGAATGATCTCCTCGCTGCAGCGCATGCAGCAGGTCGGCCCCGTTCGGTTCGAAGCGACCATCCCGGCCAACACTTCAGACTTCGAAATCCAAGACGTCGCCTTCCACCTCGATGAACTGCGGAGATATTCGATCGAGAGCGAACAAGACATTGCTCTGAACGTCGAATCGGGAAAAGGTTTTGCTGAACCCTTGGTTCTGGTCGAAGGTGGACAACTCTACCAATGGTCTCCCGGCAGCAATTTGCCGCGTGCCTTTGAAGAGAACGTCACGGGGCTGTTTATCTCGAACGAAAGCGATTTGCCGACTGTGGTCCAAGGGACGTTTCAGACCGAAGTCGAAATGCCGGAGGTCCACGACCTGGGGATCACTGCCGGCAGTGTGGTGGCTCTCTTCTTGATCTACCTGACGATTTGCTGGCTCGCGCCGCGGGTTTCAATTATTGCCACGGCCACTGCCAAAGAAGCCGTTTCGCAGCCATTATTCTTGCTACTGACGATCGTCGGCGTGGTGGCGCTGGTGGCCTATGTCTATATTCCTTACAACACATTTGGCGAAGACGTCAAAATGCTCAAGACCTCGGGCATGACGACCATCAAGGTGCTGGCCATCATGGTTGCGCTGTGGACGGCCAGCGTCTCGGTTTCCGACGAAATCGAAGGGCGCACGGCGCTTACGGTTCTCTCCAAACCGGTAGGACGTCGACAATTTATCTTCGGCAAGTTTCTCGGCATCGTCTGGCCCATTTTGCTGATGTTCATCATATTGGGCATCCTCTTTTTGCTCACCGTTTCGTACAAAGTGGTCTACGATGCGCGGGAGTCTTCCAAAACCATGCCGAACTGGCAGCTTTGCTACGAAGAAGTGGTGCGAATCGTGCCGGGACTCGTCCTCGCGTTTTACGAAGCGGTCGTGATGGCGGCAATCAGCGTGGCAATTTCGACTCGGCTGTCGATGTTGCCCAACTTGGTCATCTGCGGGTCAGTCTACGTGTTGGGCCATTTGGGACCATTGATCGTAAAATCGGCCGCCGGCGAGATTGTGTTTGTCAAGTTTATTGGCCGACTGATCTCGGTCATGTTGCCGGTGCTCGACCACTACGAAATCGAAGGGGCGATTGCCGGCGCGTCGACCGTACCTGCCGAGTATCTTTGGATGGCCCTGCTGTATAGTTTTCTTTACTGTACGGCAGCGATGCTGCTGGCGCTGATCTTCTTTGAAGAACGGGACTTGGCGTAGAGGTGGGAGATGCCAAAGGTTTTGCCATGACGAATCCAGGAAAAAAGCTAGCTATTGGATCGCCGTTCTCCTGGCGGCTATTTTGCAATCGTAGCAAGGAGCGTACCTACCAGCTATAATGCTGCCAACCAATCCTCCGGCAACCACTCGAAAGATCGATACGACGTGCCACGCTTACCCGTCAGTCGCGACATTACCGGCCAGATGATTTTTCTAGGGACGGGGACCTCGGTCGGCGTTCCGGCGATTGGCTGCGGTTGCGAGGTTTGCACGAGCGAAAATCCTCGTAACTACCGCACCCGATGTAGTGTGGTTCTCGGACTCCCCGAGGGAAATTTACTGATTGATAGCCCACCCGATCTTCGTCAGCAACTTCTGCGAGAGAAAATCGGTATCGTCCACTCGGTGCTTTATACCCATGAACATGCCGACCATATCTTTGGGCTCGACGATCTTCGCTTGATGCAATTTTATTTGGACGGTCCGGTGCCCCTCTATTGCGAACCGGCGGTGGAAACACGTATTCGCAAGTCGTTTGACTACGCCTTCCTATCGACCCAAGGCCTTCACGCTGGGGCGGTGCCGCAGTTAGAAATGCGGCCTCTCGGGTTGGAAGAATTCGAGGTGCTCGGAGCGAGGATACTCCCTATTCGTCTCAAGCATGGACCAAGATTCGACGTTTTGGGGTTTCGCTTTGGCGACGTCGCCTACTGCACCGATACCAATGGGATTCCGCCGGAGAGCATAGACAAACTACAGGGGCTGGAGGTGTTGGTGCTCGACTGCTTAGGCCGCAAGCCCCATGCGACCCATTTTTGTCTCGAAGAATCGTTGGCCATCGCTGCGAAACTGAAACCTCGCCGAACGTTGCTGACGCACCTTTCCCACGACCTGGGCGACGAGATGAACGAATCGTTGCCCGAAGGCGTCGAGATCGCCTACGACGGGCTGAGCATTCCACTGTCGCTAGTCGTAACGGACCGAGGCAACTCCTAATCAAGCGAGCCAAACAATGCCCAGATCAGACCAAGCAGAAACGCGCGCTCGATACAAGGTTTTCGAGCAAGTCATAACTCGATGGAAAGACAACGACGTCTACGGTCATATTAACAACGCGGTTTATAACAGTTGGATGGACACGGCCGTGACTAATTTTTTTCGAAGTCAGTGGCGTGAACTTCCACACACTCCGATCATTCCGGTTGCCGCCGAAACATTACTTACCTTCCGCCAATCCGTGGCCCATCCTGCGAAATTGGAGACTGGTTTCCGAGTGGATCGGATCGGCCTCAGTTCCGTGAAATGCGGCGTTGGCATTTTCCAAGCCGGTGAAACTGAAGCTGCGGCATGGGGGCACATGATCCACGTATGGGTCGACCGAACGACGAACCAATCGGTGCCGATTCCCGACGTGGTTCGTCAAGGGCTGGAAACGGCGTTGGCTGGGGAGCTATCGGCATGAGCGGACGTAGTCATCATCACGTGCGCGATTACCAGAGCGTCCATACGCCCTGGTAATCGCAGTCGAAAACTGAAACGCCCGTCGGGTACGGGGCAAGCACGGCTGCAAGCGAGAGTTGCTAGCCGCGGACCAGTGAACGGCATCTGCTTGCTCTGGGACTTCGATCCTGCCGCGTCGGATCAGCAACATCGTTTCTTCGGCACGAGCCAGCACCGCCTCTGCTTCTCTCCTATTGCCCGTTTTTAGCGAACGACGATACGACTGACCATGAAACCGCAAATGGTATGGGCCAAATTCAGGATGTCGTTTGAGGCTTGCCACGTTTTGATTTCCATCGAGCAACCGATCTGTTGCCTGATGGAATGATCGCGTGGAGGCCCTCCGGAGACCAGCAATATGAGTGCCCTATGGTTGCCCAAGTGTGTCAGTTTTGAAAACACGGCTTAGGTGGCGGATGAGCCAAATCGCGTAAGCTCTTGAAGAGAAACAGCTTAGGTTTTGGGCGATAGGAGAAGAAAAAGCTGGGGAACTAGGATTTGAACCTAGACTGACGGAGTCAGAGTCCGTAGTGCTACCGTTACACTATTCCCCAGGGTGGGGCCGGGCTCGGGGACGAGCCGGCTCGCTGTGGTAAAGCGTTGTGGGCGC
>JAADIN010000255.1 GCA_013151315.1 Planctomycetota bacterium
CAAGGTCGTTTCAAGCAGGCATTGATCTTATGAATACCCCTACCTCAACGGCTAGCATCTGCTGTTTTGTCTTTGCGGCACTATTGGGCGCGGTTGGCCAGTATCTGTACAAAAGCGGTGCCGATGCAGCCGGCGGAGGCTGGTACACTTACGTGGCGAACCCTCGCCTTGCCGGTGGCGTCTTTTGCTATGTGGCAGTCATGGTTCTTTTTGTCGTCGCGTTCAAGCAAGGCGGATCGCTGGCAGTTCTTTATCCGATTTATGCGTCCACGTTTATTTGGGCTGCACTGATTGCATGGCGAGTTTACAGGACGCCCATTACGGCAACCAATGTCTTCGGAATGGGACTTCTTCTCGTGGGAATGTACTTGCTTGGAAAGCAGGGCTGAGAAAACCGATGAGTGAACCAACGAACCAATCGATGGAACGCCGACCGATTCAGAGCCGAAACACGCGCTGGGCTGCGTCTGCAACGCAGTTTCTCGTGAATCGAAACCTCTCTCCCAATACGATTTCCCTGCTCGGGATGGTTGCCGCTGTGGCTGCAGGAATGGCTTTCTACTCGACGAGCCTCACAGGAAATGCCACACAACGGGTGCTCTGGTTCTGTGGAGGTGCCCTGTGCCAGATGCGCCTGTTGTGCAATCTGTTCGACGGAATGGTGGCTGTGCAGCGGAACATCGCTTCACGAAAAGGAGAACTTTTTAACGAAGTGCCCGATCGCGTCTCCGATGCAGCGGTTTTTATCGGGTTGGGCTATTCGGCCGGCGGCGATGTGGCTTTGGGATATCTCGCGGCGTTGCTCGCTATTTTCGTAGCTTATGTGCGCGCTGTAGCAACGTCCATTGGTGCGCCCAACGACTTCTGCGGCCCGATGGCAAAACCGCAACGTATGGCATTGGTCACGCTCGCCAGTCTATTCCTAGTATTTTCGCCCGACTCGTGGCGGTTGCCGTGGGGCGAGGTGAAAGTGGTACTAGTCCTCGTCATTCTTGGCGGCATCGTGACGGCATTGCGGCGTCTTGGGCGGGCCGCGAATCACTTGGGAAAAATCGGAAAGTGACAGCATCACGATGACGGTAGCACAGCGGCTCTTTGATGCAACGAAAGCCTTCGAGCATCCGGCCACCCTCGGAGTTGTCGTGGCCATCGTGTTGGGCCTGCTTACCGCTTCCATTCTTGTGCGTGTTCTTCGACACACGAAAAAAATATCAGAGCAGACCTACCAGGAAATACTTGCTCGGACTCGATCTTGGTATGTCCTTGTTGCCGCCATGATTTTTCCGATATTGCTGGGTGCGGCTTGGGTTTGTGGATTTTTTCTCCTGCTCAGTTTGCTTTGCTTTCGCGAGTATTCGCGGGCGACAGGTTTGAACGCATCGCGGACGGCAACGACTTCCGTGATTGTCTCAATCCTGGTTACGTATTTTGCGGTTTTGGATCACTGGATGGCCTTATTCACCACTTCGTGGGCTTTGGGGATATGCCTGATCGCCGTGATCGCCTTGCTGCCGGACCACCCACGAGATTATATCCGAAGAACGGCCTTGGCGATTGTCGGTTTTGCATTGTTTGGGGTAAGCCTCAGCCATCTTGCGTTCCTATCCAACGATACGCTATTTCGTCCGATTTTACTTTGGATACTTTTATGTACTGAGCTGAACGATGTCTTCGCATATCTTTCAGGAAAAACATTGGGGCGGCGCAAGTTGCTTCCCAACACGAGTCCGAACAAAACTTGGGGCGGCGCTATTGGCGCTGTGATTCTCACAACACTGCTGACCATGGCTGTTGGGCGTGTTGTTTTTCGGGGCACCCCCTTGGAGCAAATGCCCCATCTCCTGATGCTGGGCCTCATCATCAGCATTCTCGGACAATGTGGAGACTTGGTGGTCTCTTCGATCAAACGTGATTTGGGCATCAAAGACATGGCCACGGTAATTCCAGGGCATGGCGGCCTTTTGGATCGCTTTGACAGTTTACTTATTGTTGCGCCGGTCCTGTTTCATTATCTCAATTACTTCAAGGAGAATGGGATCGGTGGTGACCAGCCGGTTCGAATACTCACGGGGGGATGATGGCCTCCCTGGCAACGACTCGAGATCGACGCCAAGGACCTCTCTCCCGAGAAACCGATCGTCTTTCCCGCTGATGAAGAATTAGCCAAGCGGGAACTCTCGAAAGAGCGGGAGCACGGGTTCATTCCGCAATCCGCAATCCGAATTCCGCAATCTTTCTTGGGTTGTCGCAACAGAGTGTTTGGATCTGCTCGTCGGTCAGCCCCAACTGCTCGCGGAGTTTCACCGCCATTTGTGGCAGCGAAGTCGCCGAGCCGGCTAGATGACTCGTGTCGCCAGCCATGCAGGTTACTAAGTTCTCGTCGACGATGACCTCGCGCCCGCCGAGATCGTAACGCCCCGGCCCTAAGCCGGCTGCCGCGATCGAATCGCTGACCACCAACGAGCGCTCGATGCCCACACAGCGCAAATAGTTGCCCAGCGCTGCAAAGGGAACATGAATATCATCGGCGATCCAACAGACCGTCAATCGATCCGACAGACTGAGGGCCCGTTGAATGATGTTGTCGTGACGATTTACCATCGCAGGACAACCGTTGCCCAAATGGGTGAACAGCGTGAGTCCCGCGTCGATCGCCGCCCGCAACTGATCTAAACTTGGATTGCAATGCCCCGCAGCAACGCGAACGCCCGCGTCGGCTAAAAATCGCGTCGTCCTCATATCCTCATCACATTCAGGAGCCAGGGTGACGATACGCGTCAAACCGCCGGCTGCTTCGAGGAGCTTCTTGGTGTCATCCACATTGGCCGGGCAAACCGCGTCGATCGGATGCGTTCCCACATAGCCTTGCTCGGGATTGATAAATGGCCCTTCGATATGAATGCCCCAAACCGTCTCGCCAACGAGCGGGTCGGAGTCACACAGTTCTTTCAGTCGAGCCAGACGGGCCGACATAATGTCAACCTCGTCGGTGATGATCGTCGCTAAGATGCCAGCGACGCCCGAATCACGAATCGCCTCGCATGCTTTGTGCATGTCCTCGGCCGTAAGATGATCGCTATTAAAATCAACGCCCGCATAGCCGTTGACCTGAAGATCGACATACCCATCCAAAGATTTCATTCCGCACTCCGCATTCCAAATTTCGTAAGACTTCAGCCAAAAGTAGTAAAATTAGCCACAGATGAACACGGATGAACTCAGATAAAGAAGTTTTTTTCCGTAAATTCTAAGGGTTGCCGTGGCTCCTCAACAATCAGGAATTGACGAAAAACTTCGCAATCTCTCCAAAAAAATCTGTGTCCATCCGTGGCTAAAGAAACCTTTTTGTGTTTTTTGTGGCTATTTCTACTTCACTTGGCTGATGGGTTACCAAATTTCAAATTCATTCGCCCTTGCCAACTATCACGCTTGGCAAATTCGTCTTCGATTGCTTTTTTAACCGCCGGCTTGTCCAAACACCAGTTCGGGCCAACAAAGTAGTCGGGCGGTGCATCGCCACTAATTCGCTCGACTACCATGCTCGGTGGCAGTAGCTCCAGGAAGTCGACGACCGTCTGCACGTAGTCGTCTTGGCCGATCAGCTCGACCTCGCCGGCCGCCACTTGCTCGGCAAGTTTGGTGTTCTTCACACAATAAAGGTTGTGAATTTTTACCGCGTTAATATTCACCCGGGCCAACTCGCGGGCCGTGGCCAGCATGTCCTCATGCGATTCGCCGGGCAAGCCGAGCATGGCGTGGGCGCAGATTTCGAACCCTCGGCCTTGGCTTCGCTCGACCGCCTCGAGAAACGAATCGTGGTGGTGCCCGCGATTCATCCAGTCGAGCGAACGATTGTGCATCGTCTGCATTCCGTACTCGACCGAGAGGTACGTCTTGCCGGCAAGTTCTTCGAGTAAATCCAAAACGTCATCCGGAACGCAATCGCTACGCGTACCGATTGCTAGGCCCACCACCTGAGGATGCGACAGCGCTTCTTCGTACAAGGGCCGTAGTCGCTCGACCGGGGCGTAGGTATTGGTGGCCGGCTGAAAGTAAGCAAGAAAATGCTTGCAGTTTTTATAGCGAGACCGCATTCGCTGGATGCTCTGATCGATTTGTCCCAGGATGCCAGCCTTGGGAAGTCGTCGACTTGGGCTGAAACTGCGGTTGTCGCAAAACGTGCATCCGCCCTTCGCTACCGTGCCGTCGACATTCGGGCAGGTAAAACCGGCATCGAGGCTAATTTTTTGGACTCGGCAGCCAAATCGTTGTTTCAGAGCGAAATTATAGGCGTAATAACGCAGTCCCTCGGTGCGCCAGAGGGGCTGCAAACCCCTTGCAGTTAGTGGTTTAGTTGACGACATAAGGAGGATTACGTAAAGTAGTAGGTGGCCAGGGGAGGTCGCTCCACCAAGTCAAACTAATCGCCACAAGTGGCGATGTTAAATCAGCTTCTATTCTGGGGCACGCTTCGTTTTCCGCAAGAGTCTATAACTATGTATGGTGAACTTATTCCGCTTGGCGGCGGCGACCCGATCCCTTTGCTGAAGAAGTATCTGCTCGTCGGCCGCCGCGAGAGTTGCGACATCGTCCTCCGATTCGCCAATGTTTCAGCCCACCATTGCCAGTTGATGGTCAACAATGGCTATTGGTATATCCGCGATAAACAAAGCCGCAATGGGGTGAAGGTCAACGGGCTCAAGGTCCAAGAAAAACGGATCGA
>JAADIN010000170.1 GCA_013151315.1 Planctomycetota bacterium
CTCCGAGGCGTAACTATCGGCCGCAACTAGGCTTTGTCTCAAAACCTGGATTGCGTTGTGATGTGAGCCGCAACGCGCTAGCGTCGGGTGCCTTGGTGTCGTCGGTTTTTGGCAATTCACCCGACGCTAGCGCGTTGCGGCTCACATCACAACGCAATCCAGGTTTTGAGACAAAGCCTAGTTGCGGCCGATAGTTACGCCTCGGAGTGGAGCTCGAATATCGCTTCAATCTCGACCGCGATTCCCCCCGGCAAAGCCGAGGTGCCCAACGCACTTCGAGCCGCGATGCCGTTCTCTTCGCCAAAGACGTCGCGCATCAGTTCGCTAAAGCCATTGATCACCGCAGGCTGGGCGTCGTATTCCGGTGTGCAGCAAACGAGTCCCAGAGTTTTTACCAGCCGGGCAATACGATCAAGCGAGCCAAGTTCCGACCGCAACGTGGCGAGCATGGCCAGCCCCGTTTGACGGGCCGCCTGGTAGCCGCAATCGAGGTCCATGCCGTCACCCAAACGTCCGGTCGTGAGCGATCCATCGGGCAGCAGAGGACCATGCCCCGAGAGGTACGCCAAGTGGTCAACGATAATCAACGGACGATAAAGGCCCATCGCCTTGGGAGCAGGCGGAAGTTCGAGGTTCAGTCCGGTAAAGCGTGTTTCGTTGCTCATGGTGATTTTTCCTGAGAGGACGTTGAACTGCCATAGACTTGTTTAGGATCAAAAACCCGGGTGCCAACGACATGCAGTTCTCCAGCATCCCACTGTCGAAAAAAGCAAGACTGATAGCCTTCGTGGCAAGCGGCACCGCCGACTTGCTCGACTTTCAGGAGAATCGTGTCCTCGTCGCAGTCGAGATAGATTTCCTTCACGCGCTGAACATGGCCGCTCTGCTCGCCCTTTTTCCAGAGCCGATTTCGACTTCGGCTAAAGTAGACGGCTTCGCCACTGGCGAGCGTCTGCTCCCAGGCTGCACGGTTCATGTACGCCAGCATGAGAACCTGCCCACTGGTCGCGTCTTGGGCCACCACGGGCAGCAGAGCTTCAGCGGTCTTGAAATTGGGGGTGTTGGTCACGGGTCTTGCTCTCACTTCAGGCGACAAATACCAGATCACCAGCATACTGGCACGCCAAGCCTTTGACCACCAGCCGAGCCTATCTCAAACGGAATGATTGGAGCGACAGGTAGTTTTGGAGTATCTGATACCCTTTGTCGATGCCTTGAGCACAGCGACCAGAAACACCGATCAATGAAACATTGCGTACTTCTTTCGTTGTTCGTCATTTGGGTAGGAGGCCATGCATTGAAACAGCAACTGACCGTCGTCTTGCCGATGTATAACTGCGAGCGTTATCTCCGCGGGTCGGTTTTGGAGGTTCTTGATCTCGCGCACTCGATTTCTGCCTTGATCGGAGTCGTGGTTGTCGACGATGGATCGACGGACGAAACTTACGAGACCGCCTGCGAACTGGCACGGACCTATCCTCAGGTCAAGGTTTTGCGTCAGCCGGTTCGCCAAGGTTTGAGAGCCGCGATGGAGATGGTTGGCCGTCGGCTGTCGGTCGAGATGGTGGTGGTTCACGACGGAGTTTCGCCCGTGGATTCTTCTCAACTAAAAACCTTGCTGCAGAGGGATCCACAACTGGACGCAAGTTTGCGGCAAAGTGCGATACGGGAAACCGTAGCTGTCAGTTCCATGGGCTCGCGGCGGTTTGCATCTGCTGGAGCGCTTCACCAATCGGCGAAGCAAGCCCCTCGTTGGGCGGCAGGGTTTCGATGGATGCAACTGGCAAAGCCCATGGTGCCTCGCAGACGTGCCATGCGTGTTCCAATTTTTCCGAGACGTGTTCCCGGCATTTCCTCGGGGGTGCCTACGGGGCAGGAATTTTCCGCAACCGTTCACGAGTCTTAAAAGCAGTCAACGGTTGCCATTTTCTTTTTCGGTTGAAGTACGAGGAATCCTTGCTCGGGTTCGTTGTAACGACCGTCCCTCCCTGCAGCATTTCGTCATGCCTGCCTGCCTTCGGGATCGAAGTGTCCGTAGCTAGTATTCACGGCGACGGGATGGGGTTGCGAGCGAAAACCCTTCGGTTGGCGGTAAGTAATCCCCGCAATTTTGGCGTATTCTGCGCCGATCAGAAAGAAAGGTCTTGCCAACCGGTTGACCCGAGTTTATTATTCTTCTGGTGGCTGTCTTCTCACGAATTTGCTTTTCATTTGAGGGGGAGTATTAACACTTTTTTGGCTATCGCCAGTTTGGCTACCATCAGAGATGGTGGCTCGAACCCTTCTCGGCTGATCGGTTCGGCGAATCGCCAACACTTCGCAACTTCTGGGCACTGATTGCCGGTTGGCTGCGTCTTTTCTTTTCGTATTTTCTGCTTTAGGAACTGAAACGGAACCGGTTCCGCGGCGTTTGGTCCTGGGTGACACGAGTCCTGGTGTCATGCGCCGGAACATTTCTCATAGATATTTCTTTTCTATTTGCATTCAGTTCGTTGGCAGTAAGGCAACTACTCCGACGGAGGAGACGCTAGGCATGAATACAATCAACCTCAATAGTCCGACTAGGAACGGGACAGTGCTTCCCGAAACTAATGGAACCGTGTCCGCTAGCAAGAATGGCATGGCACACTCTGCTATCAACGGGACAGCGCTACCCGACACGAACGGGACGCACCCCGCAACGAATGGCACCGCGACACCTGAAGCGGTGGTGAATTCGCCCGGCGTGTCTCGTGAATTACATCGCGTTAGTGAAGTAAGAGTCCAGCAAGGGGCTTCCTTGCGATCCGTGGCGCGCAAATTAAATTTGTCGGTGCAAGAGGTTCGCGAACAGGAAAACGGCACCACCGACTTGCGCATCACCGACCTGCTCCAATGGCAAGAAATTCTCGAAGTCCCCTTGGCAGATCTGCTTATCGATTCTGAGGGGCCTCTTTCGGAGCCGGTGTGTAAACGTGCTCGTATGCTGAGGATCATGAAAACAGCCAAGGCGATCAAAGAAGGAGCACATAACCGTTCCGTCATCCGGCTTGCGAACATGCTGATCGGTCAACTCGTTGAGATCATGCCGGAACTCTCCGAGGTGGCTGCTTGGCATACCGTCGGCCAACGTCGCACCCAGGAAGAAGTGGGGAGAATCGTGGAGAGGGCGATCCCCGACAGTTTCTTTAGCGACTCGAACGGCTGACGATCGGAACCCTTTTGTAGCACGGCCCAGGGATAGGCTCTTAGCTCGCACCCAACGCAAGACCACGGCGGGCCTTTCTTCCTCGTCGGAGCGCCAAAGATAACAGCGCTATCAGAACGATCAACAACCCGGCCACACTCGGAGCCAAAAAGAGCCACCAGAGAAGTCCACCAACGATTGCCGCCCGATGGGGCCCATTGCAGAAGTGGACTTGCCAATCGGGTTGGGTTTTCAAATGCCTTACGAGCGCAAAGCTTCCCGCGGCTACCGCTGCGGCAAGGAACCACATCGTGAGTTTGACGCCAGTAACCGACTCGACTGCCAAAACCAGTTGGCCTTGGGGATCGCTCATGAAATGGTTTTCCGCTTCTCCAACCAAAGAATTCGGAGTCCTAGCATAAGGTCCGGTGGGTAGCGCAGGAGGATAACCCGATCGGGTCGCTTGCCTCTCGTTAGGAGTCTTCGAGTCACCCAGCTTACTCATGAGTGCCGACCAGACACTCGATTGCGCTGCGGCCGAGGGGCTGCTTCCCAGCCGAGTGGGTGACGCGCTGGCCGAGGGTTCGTGAGCTCGCCACCCGTCCCAAGCCAGTTGGGTGTCGCGCTGCCAAGGCTGGAACCAGGATCGACCTTCGGCGATCGGCAGTTCCAACGCCAACAAACGTGAGTCGCTCAGCGTCTCGAGCGGAAGTTGGTGGGCCGACCTGGCAAACTGTTCTGCAAGCAAGGGGCGCCCGACGAGCGTCTCGCCAAGCCTCAAGCTTCCCGCCGACCGTATCTGCCAAAGCGTTTGGGGAAGCGGCAAGGGGCGGTCGCCGATCAAAATTTCAGGCGGAGCAAGCTGAACGCTCTGACGAGTCATTGGCGCCGCAACTTGATAGACGATTTTTATCTTGCGGGGTAGAAAAGGGGGGCCTAGAGGAATTCGCCAACTTCGATCGTCCAAGCTTTCGCGTCGTGCTCGACTCTCGCCGGTGACCAATTGTTGGAGCCGTGCCCCCGCAGGAAGACGCAATGTGCAATGCGTCGCGCGGCCCGGTTGCAGGACCAACTCGGCGGTGGCAGAAAGATTTCCTGCTCGATCAAGGGTCCCTGAAATAAATGCGTATCTCAAGTCGGCTTTTTGCAACGGCCCTTGATAAGAGAGCTCTTGCGCAAAAAACTGAGGTTCTTCGACAAAGAATACGCCGCTGTTTTCTTGTGAGCTGGAAAAGGGGATTAAGTGCTTGGGCAAAGTCTTTGATTTCAGACCGATCAAGTTCCACTCGACGTGCTGCTGGCCAACACGTGTGGGCAGAAGCAGGTATTGATCGTTACGTGTCGATCCGAGCAGACGCAAGTCGGGCACTTCCAATCGCTGATTGGGAGGCAAATCGAGCTCGCCGGAGATGTGCATTTCCAAAAGTTCTCTCGCGGCGATTGGTTTCGAAAGCAAAAACGTAATCTGGCGACCAGAGACGGTCTCCCGAACCTCGTCCTCGAAGCCAAGGCCTGCTGGCTCGATGCGGTAAGGTGGGCGAAAACCGTTGGGGACCGCCAAGGTCACCTGACTGAGTACCCCTTTTTGAACGTGGATCGCACTATGCAGCGTCGCCGTCCAGCCACTTGCCCCTTGAGCGATGGTCGTAAGCGTGTCCGCGGCAAACTGGGGATCGTTCTTTTCAATTTGAAAGGTTTCGACATCCTTCGGACCGGAAGCTCGCCATGTCCATCGGCTAACAGGAATCTTTGTTCGCCCGCGAACCATATTCTTGGCGGTCGCACTTGAAGGAACTTGATCGCGATCAGCCCATCGGACCAGGACGTCGGCTTCGCGGGTTAGATCGACATGAATCTCACGGCGTTCGTTGTCGACCAGCGACATCGGGGGCAAGGTGAGTTCGCCCTCTCTCGAAATTTCGAGGTGCCCGCGAATCAAAATGACATGAGGCCCCTGGAGAGGCTGCTCTAGAAAGAGGGCAACCTGCGACTTGTGGACGCGGCTCCAACGCACGGCCACTTGGTCCATCTCGGGCCGACGGCTTACGGAAACGTCTTCGATGGTGAACTTCGCGGGAATCCACAGTCGATGCGTAAGCCAGCTTCCGACGATTTCGTCGACCGCGGCTTCATACTCAACATGGACATGTTTTCGTTCGCAATGGACTCGCATGCTTTGTTGCACCGAGATCGATCTGGGAGCGGGCCAAACGCGCAAGGAACCTTTGGGAAATCGATGGGGCTGCGAGTAGGCATACAACGGAGATTCGTTGGTCGACCCCCAACGCGATGCAAATTGCGATGACTCGATACTTCGAACATCCTCGTCGAGGCTCTCTTCATACGAGAGGCCTTGAGAGACCGAGACGGCAAACAGCGAACGGGTCGTGGTTGCCCCTGGTACCCGAATCTGTGGATAGAAGATGCGCCCCAGCGAGTCGCTACGTGGTAGTTCAAACTGAAGCGACAGCACGGTCTTGGTGCCAAGTCCCGACTTGAGCTTGAGTTTAAGCAACGTCGGGCTTTCCGACTGAGGTGCGATGGCTGGCACGCGTTCGACCACGTCAATCGAAGAGGCTTCACTCAAAGGCAGGAGCTTGAGTTGTGGATCGACTTCTAGTATCAACGTTTCGGAAATTTCCCTAGGGTGTTCTACTTGCAACTGAACATCCAGTCGTACTGCAGAGGGACCAATATGCAGCCAGGCCAATGGTTCCACTTGGCCGATCGAATCCGACTCGCGCCCATGTTGTGGAGAAGACCAGCTTTGGGGAGGAGTCCAGCTCATTTGCAACCTGTCGGCAACCGACAGCGGGGCTTGCCAACGTCCCGTCGTAGGATCGACGAGAATCCGCCCCGCCGAATTGATTTTCAGATCAGAAATCTCAGCGGGCACTGAAAAATCCATTCTCGAATGAGGCAATGGGGGCACGTGCATCTGGAAACGGGCCCGGTTGGATGTCATGGTGATCTTGGGTTTTATCCTCAATTCGAGCCGATGCGTGCCGGTTGCACCCAAATGGACTCGACAGCCAATACCATCTTGATTCCAAATTACCTCGACTGGAAATCCGTCGAGTCGGTGGGCGTCTTTTAACCATTGTGCTTCGTCGCGACGAAACGGCAGCTCAATTTCGCAGTTCGAGACAAAGCTTTGCGCTTCCAACGTGATAGTCCAAGCTTCTTTTGCGTCGGTTTCCTCGCCCATGGTACTGCGAGGATCCCACGGCAGATCGCCTCGATAGACGGCAGAAACAAGTGCCCATTGGGCACCGTCATGAGCGGAGTCTTCTGAGGTTTTTCTCAACTCCTGGAGAAACGGTTCCGGCAGGTAGACATCCTTTCCCTGAGGGTTTCCTTTGGAATCAACAGGAAAAAGGACCCGGTAGAGGTGACTGCGCACGGTTTTCGTTGTTGTTGCCTCGCCAGAGGAAACCTCTTTCGACTCAGCACTTGCTCGGCTGCACAAGAAAACGGCACCCAAAAGGATGGCAAGAGCGGCTGCTCGTGTGGCGAGCTGGGTCGAGGGATGCTCGGGAACATTCCACGCAAGTTTTTTCAGAGGAATTTGCAGGAAAAATGCGGAAAGCAGGCCTAGGGAAATTGCTTGGAAGCCCGACAACCATTCGGGGGAAATCACCAGACATATTGCGGCCGAAAATCCGAGCAGCAGGACGAGTTTGTCGGCGTGTCGGGCGAAGAGCCAGGTACTCAGGATGAGGGCCAACAGCCAAATCACATGCCATTGGGCCCGCTGAACCGATTTTCGAATGATGACCATCGGAGGCGGACCACCGACAAATTCCACTGTGGCACCGCGATGACCAATGCCCGCAAAGAGGGTGGAGTCATGGGTGCGCCAGGGAGGATCCCGGGGGGTTGGCGAATCGACCTGGGCCGAATTGACTTGGGCCAAATTTACTTGGACATCGACGCTCATGGAATCTGCAGACAGGGCGGCCCGTGGTACGGGCCCTTGTTGGTCGAGAGGCGCGGACCATCTCGGCAGCCAACTGTCGACACGAAATGGATTGAAAACCGGCTGGCCAGCGGCTCGCGCTAGGGGTCCGCACAGTCGCTCGGTCCATGAGAGTGGATTCGCAGATCCGCCTGGGACGCCACCCACCACGTATTGTTCTGACATCCACAGAGTCCAACGCCCTTGGTGGATGGGAAACGAGCATTCTGGCAAAGGCGGCTCGAGGGTCGTTGTGTGCTGGAGTGTTGGACCGCGAATGACGTATTGAACCGCTAGAGCTGGGTAGCGGCGATCCCTATCAAAATGGAACCGGCACTTGCCCTCATCCGCGAGAACTTCTCGCGGCTCGAAATGTTCTTGATCAAGCCACGCATGTTGCAGGTGCGCCTGGGGAGGCAATTGAATGTCGGCCCCCGTCGACCCCGAGTTTTCGAGCAGATAAGTCGCCCTATAAATCGTCGTGCCATCGGCCGCATGGAAGGATTGGAGGTCGGCCACCCATGCGAATAGGTTGGCATCTACGAGTTGGGTGGCAGTCCTTCTGATAAGCAGCGACCGAGTTTGCGATTCCTGTTTGGTCTGATGGGCTCCCAAACGATAACACCCGAGCACAGGCATTCGAGGTTGCTGGTCGATCTCGGTTTTTTGTTGGGCGAGAGGCGTCCAAAGTCGGTCGTCGACTGCAACCCCTTCGAGTGGGCCATGCACGACTACTTGACCACGCCAATCTGGTGCCTCGGGGAGAGAAAGTAAGTTACAGGCCTGAGTTTCTGTCGCGGGAATCGAGGTTTGAGTTCGCAGGCGAAACGGCCCTTCGACGACCATCGGCAATTGCAAGTGGTAGGTGACCGGTGCGTCTGGCCTGTCGGTTTCGCCGACGACCTGATCCACCAGCGTGGCAACCACGCCACCCCGATGTCCGACAAGTTCCCACTGCGCCGCGTCGGGCAAGGGCTGGTCAAATTGAACGAGGACTTCAGAAACGACGCCAGAAATTGGGCTGCAATCGAGACGATAGTCGTGGTCGAGCGAGTTCGGCAGCACTTGCACGTCGACGTGGACTTCTGCGTGGTAGCGATCGGATCGCGATTGCAGTTCGACGAGTGCTTCTTCGTCGATATGCGCAAGGTCCAACAAGACACCATCGCCCAGGTCGGGCAAAAGCGCAACGTCGTTCGCGCCAATCGCCTCGGTAGCCAGTCGCGAGTGATCGAGGCCATGGAGCAATTCCATCTGCCCTCGCTGCCGACTGCGGAGCAGTAACAATCGGCGAACATGGCGTTCGGAGAGAAAACGCAAAGGCGACAGCTCCCGGGCAGAAGTCGGTAGGAGAGAGCCCGCTTTCTGCAGGCTGGAATCGATCTCCAGCCTTAAAGGACTGCCGGGCAAAATGGGTTCGTTGAGCTGGATGCGCAATAACTTGCGATTCTCGTCTTCGAGAACGTGCCACTGCCCGAGTGCCGAAGAGGGATCCGATTGGATCGCTTCGATCGACCAATCGGGAGAGACCTCGGCTTCGATCTGATAGCTGGGGCGGCCTTGGCAGCTCAATTCAGCGATCGTCTGGGCTGTCGATTCGTTGGGACTGGTGCCACTTTTTTCCGAATCTTGCGGGTCGATGTCAATTGTCGTCGCAGATCGAACTTGCAAACGCAAACTGCGGCGGCCTACGACAACCTCTAGCCGAGCGTCTTCAGACCACTCGCGCACATGAACCACCTCTTCGGCAGGCTGCTGGCGGCTGAGGCCTTCGATTTGTTGCAAGGAGGCTTGTCGAGGAACGATCGATCGGAGTTCCAGCTTCGGAGAAACCACCAGACGGGCTGTGCCTTCGGTCCAAGATACCTCTTGCGGACGAAGTCTAGGAAGCCGCCATGTTTGGTCAAACTGCATCGGAGCGATGCACCGAATCTCTACCAAGAACGGCAATCGAGAGGATTTACGCTCCACGACTAGTCGTTGCCCGTCGGAATTTTCGTCGATGCGCCAGGAGGCTCCTTCCTGGTTGATGTCAACAGAAACCACTTTGGTGCCACCGGAAATATCGAAATCCAAATCGCCAGAAGACCGTCCATAGGCACTGAAACGCAATGACGTAAGAAACGACAAACCTTCTGGGTTCAAGTGGTAAGAGGTCGTTCGGGCAATAAGCGGCAAGGATTTTTTCGAGGATTTTTTCGACGGTCGTAGCACTCTCAGCCGATGAGATTCCGTGGGGGCAAGCTGAAACCAATAGCGGGTCTTGCCATCGGACATCTCTTCGGTGCGAAACAATTCGCCCGATTTGAGAACTGCGGTATGGTTTTCAGGCAATAGCAACGCCAACACCTGGGGCACCGCAACCGGAGCCTTCAATAAGAAATTCATGCTCGAGGAGCCGGATGCGAACGCCCGAAGCTGCCAAGCGAGGTGCAACGTATCTGACCGACGGACCAAGATTCCGAGATCGTGGAGATTCGCAGTTCGCTGCCAGATGCCGATTTCTGCTTGATGCGAATCGTCATGGTTCCAATACGCGGAAGTGAGGGTCATGTTCCATGGCGAAAGAGACAAAAATCGCGGCCGTTTTGAGGAAGTCTGTACGAGGAGTTCGGCTCGTCCGACAAGAACTTGGCCTTCGATAAGCTCTGCATAATAAGTACCACCCGCCAGATGGAGGAGGGTGGAGGCGTTGCCTGCCTGCCGCTCACTTTTCTCGTTAATCAGATGCGTGAACTCAGATTTCAAAATCGGCAGGTACTGTTCCTTGCCAATCGGCCACTCGGCGGGCGAATCGAGGGGCACGAAAATACGCCGAAAGTTAGCACCGTGTGCGACCTCGGCGTTAGATTCTGCTGCGCCGGTGCGGCTTCCTGGAAGAGCAAGAATCCAGAAAAAAAACATTACCAAGAGGGCACCGTCCCACAAAAACTTGCGTGCAAACGACAGACTCTGGGCCCGAAGCTCTCGATTCATAACACCGGCCCCCCGGCTTGAATGGAGGTGGCCTCGATCTCCTTATCCGTCTTTTCGCCATGAGGTCCCTCGCCAGAAGGCATCGCCGACTGGCTGCGGATCCAAGATTCGGTTACGGCCGTGGAGGCCGATTGGGCTGCAGGAGCGAGAACGTATCCTGGTCGGGGAGGGCTGGCGAATGCCTTTTTCAGCAGCGTTGCGGCGAGGGTCATCACTCCGCCCCAGAAAACAGCCTGCACGGCAAGGAACGTAAATTCGGGATAGCTAAAGGCCCCCGCCGCGAGTGCCAAGGCCAACAGGAGCCAGAACGAGACGTGTTTTGCGACCGAAGTGGCGATTAGCAACATTCCCATGCCAAACGCAGCCAGGATGCACGTAACCATTAGCCATAGGTGCGAAATGACTAGCACACGGACTTCATCGGGAATCGCAAATCCGCTGTACAAATACTGATTCGACGACGCCGGAGGTTTCGGCGCAGTGGTAGCGCCGGTCGAGTCTTCCAGATCGGTTTGGTCGCGTGTTGGTTGTCGACCCCAGCGGGTGTGGTTCCAGCCAATTTGATATTCTGCAGTAAGTTGTGAGGGCCCGTTGGCAACATGCCAACCTCGGGGCAACACCAGTTGCCAAAAGACATGCCCGAGGTTCGAACGGCATTCCAGCCGCGGCAGACTTGCGTGCAAGACGCGCCACCCTGCAAGGCTCGCCTCGAGCTGGTAGCGAAGTTCCAGCGTATGCTTCCCTCCCTGCTTCGTTGCTGGCAATGGTATGGCGACTCGATTATTGGTCAACCATTTGAACTCGCTTGGAGAACCGTCCAAAAGGACTTCCATATTTGGGTTCCGTAGGCTGGGTGGCAGTTGTACGACGACCGTTTGCTGCGAGGTTCGAAAAAGGAAGACGGCTCGAATTTGCTGCCGCTCTCCAACGATCCAGGTTTGCAGCCAAGCGTTTTCCAACGTAGGCAAATCGAGGTCCTGTTTCGACTCGAGTTGCAAGAAGAGTGGAATGGCGGTCGGCTTGCCGTTGCCCTTCATTTGAAGCGATGTTGTTTGAAGTGCTGTCGTGTCGGCTTCCAAAGCCTCGCTTTCCGTTCTCGCGCTCCAGGGACCTTTATCCGCAGTTTGATTGAGCGTGGCACGAATGGGCTTGGCTGGATAAACCCCGACCCCATTGGCCTGCACCAGGTCGTTGGGTGAAATCAACGGCAACTCCAGGGGCGACAGCGCCTCGGCTGCCAAATCGGGACACGGCATCTCGTAGGTAAGATCAAGCTGGAAATCATCCTGTCGAGGGCGAGGGAGTGAAATACGCAGCTGCCGCACTGCCACGGGGGGCGATTCGGGGGTCACGCTGTCTTCGTCGCGAGGAAGCTCTTTACTAAAAACTCCTAAGTGGAACGGAAGGTCTTCCCCATCAAGTTGCACTTTCAGCGAGTCGTTGTTCCAAAGAGGTTTCGGTATCCGAAGCAACAACAGCGAGGTAGGGCGATATTTCACTTGGTACATGAACTGCTGCAGAACGCGAACCGTTTGTTGATCGACGTCAACTCGTGTCTCCACCTCGACGGCCACCTGACGCTCGCGGAGCTTGATCTCTGCGCCCAACGCAGCGCGAGGCAGGAAGGTGCGCAAAGTGAGAACCCCTCGATCAAAGTCGCTATCAAGAGGGGGCTCTTCCGCGTCGGCCAGATCGGTGACCACGCTGACTCCCTCGGTGGCGATAATGGTTGGAGTCACCTGTAGCGAAGGGTCTGCCTCGACGCGCAATTGACCAGGAAGAACAAACGCCTCCTGGGCTACGGGAAGAGGAATCGTGCGATGTCCTAGGGGGACACTGCGCCGGGCGGTCATGCGGAGTTGGAGCCGTTCTACGTTGGGATTGACCAACGGCAAGACGAGCAGTCCGCCCGGCTTCTCAAAAATCCTCTCCTGATCAATAGCCCCCTCCGATTCGATCGCGCTGTCGCTGAGCTCCCAGCCTCTCATGTCGATGCGCACTGCGAATGTTTTCGCTCCAGCAAACTGGTATTCGAATTGAACTTGGAGATCCGCCTCGCCTTGCTTTAATTGCATCTCGTACTGAGGTTTGACGCTTACCCGCAACTGACGTTCAAGCGTGTGGGCCTCGAGCGTCCAGGGGAATCTCGCGTAAGCGAAACTCGACATGGGAGCGCCCGAGGAAATCGACTGCGAGCTCTTTTGCTTCGGAGTCTGTTCGATATCGCCACTCAAATCGAAGTACGCCTGCAAGGGTTCCTCGACATAGAGGGCCAAAGTGCCCGACTGCCGGAATGCATCGAGCACTTCAAATCCGGTGACATGATAGGTGGCATCCTCTTCGCTCGCAGGATTTTCATTGCCCCGGGACTGTTCGGCCGAGAGCTGCAAAGTCCACGGCTCGCTGCGAGGTTCTGGCAACTCGATCTCCACGATATCGCCATGCTCCGCATCAAGCGTTTTTCCGACGACCTGATACTCCTCAGGCAAATTCTCTCCGGTCAGCTTTGCTCCGACGGGAAGTCGAACTCGCAGACGCTCCACAGGGTCTCCGTAGCTATTGATTTTTAATTCGACATCGTAAGAAGCACGGTGCTGATCAATCTGCACCCTCAATTTTCCCACGGCTTCGACGACCGTGTTGCTCGATGGTTTTTGCTGTTCGGAAGACTTCCACTGCAGTCGCAACGGTCGAGCCTGTCCGGTTAGCCGAACTCGGGTGCCTCCGTCTTCGCCGGCAGTAGTTTCTACATCAATGCCGGGCGATGCCTCAAACTGGGCGTCGGCAATCGGCACCTGCAACACGAACTCTGAAGTGGTTGCGTAAGGCAGCTTGAGTTCTAGCGCTGGGTTGGTCGGCGCTAGCTTCAGCTTTGATAAACCTTGCAGCTTCAAAGTTCGGGGCTTGGTGGATTCGCTCTTCAACCACAAGACATAGCTCTCACGCTTCGCGTCGAAGACCAAACACTCTTCCTCGGTTTGTCCATCAATCTCCCACTGCTGCACCACGAGCGCTGGAAGTTCCAACGGAATGTCGATCCAATCGTCGACACGAGGGTGGATAGTTAACTCGATCTGAAGATTCACATGGGAGTCGTTCGCCGTGCCCGACACGCGAATCGAGTCGAGCAGGTACTTCGGCGGCGTAGTTTTCTTGGCGTTGTCTTTTTGTTGCCATGCCTTCAAGAAATCTTCGTAGCGAAAGCCGAGTACTCGGCGAAGATTTCCGTTTGCGTCGGGTAGATGATAGATATCAGGTCCCGAAGAACCAGACGCTCTCTCTGCTTCCCAAAGCTTCGCTTGCGTCTTCTTGGAGTCGCGGTCTTCTTCGGGCGATTGTGCCTCGATGTCGACTTCGGACTTCACCGCTTGAGCACCGCTAGGCTCCACTTCCGCTTCCTGGGCAACGACAGGAACGCGCAGGGCTAGAGCTGCGAAGATTGCAAGCAACCAGAGACATGAAACAAGGAGACGCACAGCGAACCAGAAACCAAGGCAGGAGCAGATAGGAAGGAGAAGCCACGCAACCTTTATTATCCTATGCGAGTGGCCGATCGTCAAAAAGTAATCCCGGGAAAAGTCGGCTTGCCTCCCCATTCCTACCCAATCAGCGGTCGTAGCGTGTCGTAGAGCTGGCGAGTCGAGGCAACCGAGTAATTGCCTTTTGCCAGCTCAAACTCCCCTCCGCGGCTAGCCTGCACCACGCCCCCTGCCTCGGCGACCAGGAGCACTCCAGCGGCCGAGTCCCAAGGATAAATGAAATGGGCCCAATGCGCATCGAGCCGCCCGCTAGCCACGTAGGCCAAATTCAGCGCTGCCGACCCTGTGCGACGTACGGCCTGACATAGGGGGGTCACCTTCAAAAATGCCTGAAAATCGGGGTCGTCTACCTGGATATTTGGAGGAAAGCTGACGGCCAACAGAGCCTGCTCCATGGTAGTTGTCTCGCTCGTTGCTATTCGGCTGCCATCGAGCCAGCTCCCCTCGCCCAGGCCCGCCCGAAAACATTCCTCTCGCAGTGGGTCGAAAACCACTCCTGCAAGCACTTTTCCTTCTTTCGCCACCGCTACAGAGACGGCAAAAAAGGGGAAATCGTGGACGTAATTCAGCGTTCCGTCCAGGGGATCAACGACCCAGCAGTAGGGCTGATTGAGCTGCTCGAGATCGGGATCTTCCTCTCCGAGAAAGCCATGATCGGGAAATTGCCCTCGTATTACGGCTTCAATCGCCCGTTGAGAGGCCAAATCGGCGTCGGTCACTAGGTCGCGAGCCGACTTCTCGCGTGTCGAGAACCGACCTCGCCAATCCATGAGTTCCTGCGCTCCCGCACGTGCAGCAGCTTCGCATGTGGCCATCAGCTGAGATATCTTGGGCATCTGTTTTTTCCTGACTTTCTCTCGAAGGTTTTTTTGGCGTGGGGCGATAGCCGTAAAGTCTTATGAGTTAAGTGATAACGTCAATTACAGCATAATAAATGGTCGAAGACTATCAGATTTTTGGAAAGACATGGGTAAAAAAGCTGGACATGGGTGCTGAAACGGGTATGATCATGGCTGGAAGCAGAGTGCTGAGGCTATTAACGGTTTGCCGGCATTTACCATTCGCAAATTTGCGAAAGGCGTTTGCCTAATTTCTATTATCCCCACACGGCAGACCATTGGCCTCTTCTCTGTTCCGGCCCCGTCAGACACTTCGGTGTTCGGCGGGGTTTTTTATTGCGCTGTGCACTATATTGTATGGTTGGTCTGTATGGTTGGTCGGGTGCATGGTTGGGTCGCCTTCGCCGGATGTTTTGCCACGGCGTCTGATGTTTTGCCACGGCATTTTGTGACAGAACGACATAAGCGAGGGCCTAATCTTTGGGAAAGTTCTTCTTTTCCTGTCTTTCTCGACCGGCTTGGAGATCGTTTTGTCACGAAATCGCGAACGTGGGGTTGAGGCGACAAAAGGGTTGAGGGTTGAGAGTGGTACGCCTCTCCGAGTCGTGTGGCTATCAGCAAACACGACTCGGAGAGGCGTGCTACTCTTTGAGCGATGGAAATTATCGCTTGTTTGGGCAGCGATAGCGAGCGTTTTTCTTGGCCACTACGGTTTTTGAAACGCAGAGTTCGCGGATGACACATTTCAAATTTACGCATCTCTTGGCTGGCGTCGATGGCAGTGTCAGTAATGAGTTTCCAACGGTTTTCTCGATCCCTATTCCGAAGATCGCAGGATTCTTTTTGGTAATCACTATTTGCTGGTACATACGCCGGATTTGGAGGGCGTTGAGTGCAGGAAAGATTAAAATAGGAGACGTGTGGTACGTTAGAGGGTCAAGTGGAGACTACTGGTATTATATTGGACAGCATGTCGTGTTGGCCTGTGTTTTTCTGTACTGCGTCATGTATGCCCTTTTCATTTTGTGACAACCTTTGTCCCTCACGAAAATTCGATCCGTAAAGATAGGCAAGAAGATTGACGTTTTGATGCTTCGTTTCCTGCCCAAAAAACATTTTTGAATTCCTTTCTTTGTGTTGAAGTAAGCCACTTGGTTCAGCCGGTGATGGGAATTTTCTCGAAGGACGCAATCATTAAAAAGTGGAGCGGCTGCCGCCCCCTGGACCTCGTTTGCTCGCCTGGGTAATGCTTTGCCTCCGCTAACCGACGCTAGCGCGTTGCGGCTCACATTAGTAACCGAACTTCTCGACTTGAAGGCGTACTCGTATGACTTTGCAATTCTCCTGGTCAAAGCTCTCGAGTTTTGTTTGTTCGATGGGGAAATGGGTAAAAGAATAGGATATCTTTTCTTTTTTTACGATTTTTACGCCGAAGGTCTTTCACCCCCAAGATAAATCGGAGAGGTTGGTGCAGGTTGCCCTTCCGATGCAATGAGTTTCGCACAACGAGCTGTCACGGTATGCAGATGACCAACAAGAGCCAACTCTCCGAGGATTCTACGATTTGGCAACTGACGGCGAACACCGCCGATTTGCGTTCGCCGCAACTTTGTGGCGAGGTCGATTTGCGCAATCCTTTTCGAGGCTTGCACGCGCTCAACTACTGCGCTACTCCCCTTGAGGGCTCGGTTCTCGGTTTGGGAATGGTTGGCGAAACCGCAAGCGTGGAGGGGGCCTTTGTGCGAGGCGATGATTTGGTGGCGGCTTATCGAGCCGGCGACGATTGTCCGTTTTCGCTGCAAGTTTATTGGACGGTTTCGCCACGTGAAAATGGGGTTGTTGTCATTGATGTCTTGCTTTCGCTCGAGACGCCGTTGCTCGAAAGTTTTCCCAAGGTGTTCATTAAGTCGGAACTCTCGGGTGCTGAAGTCTGGCAGCCGGACGAAGGCCGCGACTATCTCGTGCTGCGAAGTCTCGACAAGAATTGGAGCTATGCCGAGATGGCGCATCCCACGGATTTGGGCGATTGGCAAATCGATGAAAAAGGGGCCGTGCTGAGAACTTTGGGCGGCGCGTTCCTAGAAAAAGGGGTCATCCGACGTCTGCGTCTTCGGGGCGCCTTTTTGCCTCGCGACAAGGATTTGCAGCTTGCCGCGGAATGCTTGGCAGAACTTGCTGCCGAAGCTCCGCCGTTGACGGCCTAAAGCGAGCGGCAGTTGAGAATTTACCTGAAATACTAGCACGACGCGCAAGCGAGTGAGTCTCATGCACACTCGCTTGCGCGTCGTGCTAGTAAGTTTACGGCGATTGGCGAAGTTTGGGTTTGTTGGTGGTGCGCGATGCTACATTGGGCGAGGGGAACATGATGCCCGAGGCGTTTGCGATGTCGGCGGTCGAAATCAACTCGGCCAAGCCCGCGCCGGCCAACTCGGAGCCCGAGATGTAGCGGCCCGGATTGATCCAACCCGACATCAATTCGCGAGAGACGCCGAAGAGATCGGCGAGCAGCTCGTCCATGTTTTTTTCTAATTGGCCGAAATGTCGAGCCCACTCGGCCGCTTCCGACAAGCCGACGCTTTCTTCGCTTTGCCACTTCATGGGATGAAACAGCAAAATGCTGTAGGCGGTCACCAAGCGTCGTTCGCAAGCCGCGAATGGCCACAGGGCGGCCGACGAACATTCTCCCGTTACGATGCCGGTCGCTCGCAAACCGCGTAGGCGAATGAGCGTCATCAGCGACATTGCGCAGTAGGGGCTGCCGCCGGGAGAGTCGAAATAGAGCGTGCAGGCGCTGCCCGGCTCGATGTCGAGCAACTGGTTCGTAAATTCTGACTCGTGCTCGGTAAGGTCGCCTGTGATGGCGATCTCAGGAATTCGTTCGTCGCGTTCGCTCATTGCTACTAATTTCCCCACATACGACACCGGTTGGATGATTTCCTCCATTGTAGGGAGATTACGAAGTTAGCACCAGTTTTTTGGTGGCCAGAATGCGGGAAAATGCACCTGAGGTTTCCCTACAAGCCGATTAACCGCACTTGCTGGCGGTTTTTGGCGGGTCGTGCGGCTCATGCCAAGAATGGCTGGGTCGGGTAGAATCGCGGGCCACTGGTCGCTTGGAAGCCGAGGGATTGCAATCCCTCGGCTTTGCGCCGTCTTGTAATTTTGAAAGCCAAAACTTCATGGGATACCGCAATCTACGGCAATGCGTCGACGATCTCGAGCGCAATGGCGAGCTTGTGCGGATCGATCAGCCCATTGATGCCCAACTGGAAGCGGCGACGATTCAGCGTCGGGTCAGTGCGGCGGGTGGGCCGGCAGTGCTTTTTACCAACATTCGCAACTGCCGATTTCCGATGGTGAGCAATCTGTTTGGCACCATGGATCGGGTGAGGCTGATGTTTCGCGATGGCTTGGGAGCCGTCCAGCAGTTGATCGAGCTGCGCCAGCAGCCCCAGGTTTTTTTCAAACGACCGTGGCGTTATCTTGGCACGCCGCGTAGTGCGCTGACGATGCTGCCTGCGCGCGTTAAACACGGGGCGGTGCTGGCGAATGAAGCGAGGATCGGCGATCTGCCACAACTGAAATGTTGGCCTCACGATGGGGGGGCCTTTGTTACGTTGCCGCAAGTCTACACCGAGCATGTCGACAATCCGGGGCTCCGCCGCTCGAATCTGGGCATGTATCGCGTTCAGCTTTCCGGCGATTCGTACGCCGAGAACGAAGAAGTGGGCCTGCACTATCAGATCCACCGCTCGATCGGCGTGCATCATGCGGCAGCGATTCGTGCAGGAAAACCGTTTCGGGTCAACATTTTTGTTGGGGGGCCGCCGTCGATGACTGTGGCGGCCGTGATGCCGTTGCCCGAGGGGATGAGCGAACTGACGTTTGCTGGGGCGCTCGGTCGGCGTCGCGTGCGAATGATTCAGCGGCCGGGCGAACTGCCAATCCACGCCGACACTGATTTTTGCATTACCGGCATCGTCGAACCCGATCGGCTGCTGCCCGAGGGGCCCTTTGGCGATCACTTGGGTTACTACAGCCTTGCGCATCCGTTTCCCGTTTTGCGGGTTGAAAAAGTCTTCCATCGGGACGATGCCATTTGGCCATTCACGGTCGTGGGCCGGCCTCCGCAGGAAGACAGTATGCTAGGGCAGCTGATTCATGAGATCACTGGGCCGCTGATTCCCGAGGTCTTGCCGGGCGTGCATGGAGTCCATGCCGTCGACGCGTCCGGAGTTCATCCGTTGCTCTTTGCCCTGGGCAGCGAGCGCTACATGTCGTTTCTGGAAGAGGAGCGTCCGCAGGAACTTCTGACGCAGGCGAACGCGATTCTGGGGCAGGGGCAACTGTCGCTGGCCAAGTTTTTGCTTATTGCCGCGAAGCATGATGCACCGCGGCTCGACCTGAACGACGAAGGGGCGTTTTTGCGTCATATTCTTGAACGGGCCGATTGGTCGCGCGACTTGCACTTTTATACCAACACGACTGTCGACACGCTCGACTACACGGGCACGGGGCTCAACGCAGGTTCGAAAGTGGTTATTGCCGCGGTTGGGCCTAAGCGGTTTGAGCTGGCCAGTGCGGTACCGGCGGATTTGCGATTGCCAGAGGGATTCAAAAATCCGCGTGTGGTGATGCCCGGCGTGCTGGCGGTGGAAGGGCCTCGCTGCTCGGCTCCTTCGTTTGATTATGATATTTCTGCGAAGGCTCGTGCCGAGGCTCGCTGCGAAACCGCAAGCGTGTTGGAACGTTTTTGCAAAGGTTTTGATCGAGAGAGTGTTATCAATTCGTTTCGTTGGGTGTTGGTGGTTGACGATAGTCGGTTTGTTGCTGAATCGCTTCGGAATTTTCTGTGGGCCGTTTTTACGCGAACCGACCCGGCGAGTGATATTCACGGTATCGGCTCCTTCATCACAGAAAAACATTGGGGCTGCCGAGGGGCCCTGGTGCTGGATGCCCGAATCAAGCCCCATCAAGCCCCGTTGCTGGAAGAGGACCCCGAGATTTCTCGGCGAGTCGACGCGTTGGCCGCCCCCGGGGGTCCGCTACATGGCATCTTCTGAAGCAAAATCCCCTGTATGGCAGATTCTCGAATCGAGGTATGTTTGGTACCTAGTAGCCGATAGCCGCGATCTGATAGATCGCTGGAGCGCTCCGGCGATCTGTCAGATCGCGGCTAAACTATTTCTCTACTTGAGTAACCACCCATGGCACAAATTACTTTTCACGGAGCGGCCCGAACGGTTACGGGATCAAAATATCTGCTCGAAGCGGGCGGTTCTCGTGTGCTGGTCGACTGCGGCATGTTTCAGGGAGTCAAAAAGCTGCGTCAGCGCAATTGGGAGCCGACGCCGTTTGATGTCGATTCGCTCGATGCGGTCGTGCTGACGCACGCCCATCTCGACCACACAGGTTTTCTGCCGCGTGTCGTAAAACAGGGTTTCCATGGCCGAATTTATTGCACACCCGCCACGTCTGAGCTGGCCGAGCTGATTTTGCTCGATTCGGCAAAAATTCAGATGTACGATGCGAAGTATGCGAACAAAAAAGGGTTTTCGAAACACAAACCGGCCTTGCCGCTTTATGACGGAGAAGACGTTGAGAAGACCGTCAAGCAGTTTCAAATCACGCCGCGCGGCCAATGGTTTCAGGCGGCCGGGCCAATTTGGATGCGTTTTCATGACGCAGGCCATCTGCTGGGCTCGAACATGATCGAAGTTGAAATTCGCGAACAGGACCCGCCGCTGCGGGTTCTCTTCTCCGGCGATGTCGGTCGCTACGATGGGCCGCTCTACCACGATCCCTCGCCGCCGCCCGCTTGCGACTACCTTATCTGCGAGAGTACCTACGGCAATCGCGATCATCCCGAGATCGATCTGCTCGACTCGCTAGAAAAAGTCATCAACCGATCGGTCGAACGCGGCGGCATCATGCTGATGGCTTCTTTTGCTATTGGCCGTGCCCAGCAGTTGATCTACCTGATGCAGGTGCTCAAAAAGGAAAACCGCATCCCCGACCTGCCGATTTATCTTGATAGCCCGATGGCGTGCAAGGCGACCGGCATCTTCAAAGAGCACAACGACGACCACGATCTGAGCGAAGGCGAACTCGACGCGGAGCATCCGTTGCTCGACGGCCCGCGAGTTCATCTCTGCCGTTCGACCGACGAGTCGAAGGCGCTGAATCACCTCAAGGGCTCGGCGGTCATCATTTCGAGCAGCGGCATGATGACCGGCGGTCGAATTGTGCATCATCTCAAAAAGCGACTGCCGAGTTCAAAAAATACCATTGTCCTGGGCGGTTACATGGCGATCGGCACTCGTGGCCGACGTCTTCAGGATGGGGCGAAGACGATCCGCATGCACGGGATGGAGATCGACGTCAAGGCGGCGATCGAGGGTGTTTCTGGCCTCAGCGGGCACGCCGATCGCAAGGACTTGCTACGTTGGCTCAAGCCGTTGCCCGATCCGCGCCGAGTATTTCTTACTCATGGCGAGCCCGAAGGTGCCGAGGCGCTGGCCGAGGAGCTCCACGACCGGCGAGGCTGGAAAGTCGAAGTGCCCGACTTGGGTGAAACGCATGAACTAGATTAAGTCTGAAGATATCGATTATTGTGAAATTGGCCACGGATTGAACACGGATGAAACACCGATTAAAAGTAAAGGGTCATACGCATATTTTTAATTGGTCCGTGTTTCATCCGTGTTCAATCCGTGGCTAAAATATTCTCTGCAATTTTTTCGTCGTGCTCGTCGCGTCGTTGTGGTTCAACTTGGATAATAAGAACAGGATAGTTTCAAATGGAAATGGAAAAAAAGGTCGAGGAAAATCGTCTTGCCATTCTCGATTCGCACAGCTATCGGCTGGCTGAGTTTGACATTGATTTTCTGGGTCGCGCCGAGCAGCGGCCTGTGCGTATGCAACTCGAAATGCTGAAAGCGGAAACGTTGCTTCGCGAGAATAATATCACTTCGACGGTGGTCGTCTTTGGAGGGACTCAAATTGTCCCCACGGAACAAGCGGAGGCGCGTCTCGCAGGAGCGAAGCGTCTTCACTCCAGAAATCCGGGGGATCCGCGGGCGATTCGCTCGGTGGCTCGAGCGGAGAGCGTACTCACAAAGAGCCACTTCTACGACGAGGCCCTTGCGTTTAGCAAGCTGGTCTCTTCGCGGTGCCAAACCGAGGGTAAATGCGACTTCGTGATCGCCACGGGTGGCGGGCCGGGAATCATGGAAGCCGCCAACCGGGGTGCCTTTGAAGTTGGGGCCAAGAGTATCGGCTTCAACATCGAACTGCCCCACGAGCAAGAACCCAACCCTTACATCACGCCCGAACTTTGTTTTCAATTCAACTACTTTGCGTTACGCAAATTTCACTTTGTCTTGCGAGCGGAGGCCTTGGTCGTTTTCCCGGGCGGGTTTGGTACGCTCGACGAATTGTTCAACACGCTTACCTTACGGCAAACGGGCCGAATGCAGGAGATACCGATCATTCTCTACGGTGAGGAGTATTGGACCCGGCTGATCGATTTTCAAGCCATGGCCGACGAGGGAGTCGTGGCCGACGAGCATCTCGACCTCATCCATTTTGCGGAAACTCCGGAAGAAACTTGGTCAATTATCTCTGAGTTCCACCACTTGGAGTAACTCAAGGTAAAAATGCTCGGCTTTGTCTCAAAACTTGGATTGCGTTGTGATGTGAGCCGTAGGCGCTAGCCTCGGGTGCCTTGGTGTCGTCGGTTTTTGGCAATTCACCCGACGCTAGCGCGTTGCGGCTCACGTTTTGAG
>JAADIN010000104.1 GCA_013151315.1 Planctomycetota bacterium
GTGATTTTAGCGGAACCTCCTCCTAGCCAAGGCGATATTCACTTCCGAGTGTGGGGGATCCCGGTGCGGATTCATCCGTTCTTTTGGTTCGTCGCTCTCATTCTCGGGATCCAAGGCGGTGAGACTCCGCCCATGCAAGTGCTGGTTTGGATCGTTGCGCTGTTTAGTTCGATTTTGGTCCACGAAATGGGGCATGCTCTGCTGCAGCGCCGTTTTGGCGGACATCCGCGCATTACTCTCTATGGTATGGGCGGCTTGGCCGCTTGTGGCGATTGCGAACGCTCGCCGCGTGCGCAGATCCTTATTTCGCTGGCCGGGCCCTGTGCGGGCTTTTTATTGGCCTTGGTTTTGATGCTGGTAATAAGCATCGTAGGGCATAAGAGCGGTTGGACTCTGTTTGGGCGGCCAGGGACCGATGCGGTAGAGATTGGGCTGTTAGGAACGGTTTTTTATTGGAGACCTTTCCAATCGGGGGCTGTGAACGACATGATTCAGCAGCTTCTCTACATCAATGTGTTGTGGGGTGCTGTGAATCTTCTGCCGATCTATCCGCTCGATGGGGGGCAAATCGCGCGCGAAATCTGTTTGTTTGGCCAACCGCGTCAAGGAATGATCCTTTCACTTCGCATTTCGGTGGTTGCAGCCGGTGCGATGGCATTGGTGGGTCTTTCTTGGGGTTCGTTGTTGGTGGTAGTCTTCTTTGGTTACTTGTCTTACTCAAGTTACCGCGCGTTGGAGGCGTACCAAAAAAGTCTTTGGTAACGTCTTGAAAAGTATTTTCGAGAAGATCATGCGCAAAATCGATTTTCTGCTTCGATTAGAAAAAACCACAACATCTAGCGGTCATTCGCCTTGAACGACGATTCAAAACTAGATGTATGGTCTCACATTGAGACAATTCAGCCGCAACATCGGCTCGTATTGCTTGGCGCAAGTAACCTGACGCGCGCCTTTCCAACGGTGGTTCGCATGGCGTTGAAGACGTTTGAAGGTCCGTTATCGATTCATGCAGCGATGGGTTTTGGACGTTCTTACGGTCAAGAGTCACGTTTTTTAGAAAAAAAATATTTTGGAATTTTTTTGTGTGGAATTTGGGAAGCATTAGAGCAACAAAAAAAAATTCCAACGACGGCTTTTGTGACCGACATTGGTAACGATCTTGCTTACGAAGTGCCTGTCAATCGGATTGCGAAGTGGGTCGAAGGGTGTGTCGATCGACTGCAATCGCATGAGGCCAAAGTGGTGATCGCGGACTTGCCTTTGGACGTGTTGCGCGCGGTAAGTGAGGCCCGATATCGGCTGGTTCGGACGTTGCTATTTCCCCATTGCCGACTCGATTTGCGCGAGATGCTTGATCGGGCAGAGCAGCTCAGCGAGCGCCTAAAAGCGATCGCGAAATCGAGGAATACCCCTTTGTTTGCAGGGAAAAGCGAATGGTACGGCTGGGATCCGATTCACCCGCGGCGCGCGAATTTGCCCCGGTTGTGGAGTGAACTTTTGGCGAGCGTAGAATCTTCTGCGAGTGCAACGGGCCCCAGCGACAAGTCGTTGGCGATGGCTTGGTATCTGCGCGGATTGCGTCCCGAAAAATGGTCTTCGTTTTCTTTTTTGCGACGCGCGCAGCAACCGAATGGTCGATTGATTGAGGGGACGGAGATCTCGCTCTACTAATTGTCAAAACGGGCGCATCATCACGTTCTGATTGTAAAAATTCCATTGCGTGGCATTCAAAGATTCCAATTTTTTTTGTGTTGAAGCCATTTTTTTTGCAAAAAAGTGTTGCACAAATTCAACGAACTCGTACAAATACGTTCAAGCAGCTTACAAGGATGTGTTATTGCTTTTGTTTTGTTGACTTGGTATCCCACGGTTTCGCATCCTGGACGTACACGGATTGGAGTTCCTAAGCTGCGGCGAAACGTCGTGTCATCCTGGAAGGATGTCATGTTTTCTTTGTGGTGAGAATCGTTCTTTACTAGGGCTTGATGTACTGGGGCTTGATGCAAGTCGAGTCGAACGAATCACCCGAACTTTTTATGGAGGAAGCGATTGTGGCTAAGAAACGAAAAAAGAAGGTTGCCAAGAAAAAGGTAGCCAAGAAGAAGCGTAAGGTCGCCAAGAAGAAGACCGTGAAGCGCAAGAAGAAAGTAGCCAAGAAAAAGAAGGGTGCTAAGAAAAAGAAGAAAAAGGTCGCCAAGAAGAAGACCGTGAAGCGCAAGAAGAAAAAGGGCGCGAAGAAGAAGACGGTCAAGCGCAAGAAAAAGAAGGCTGCAAAGAAGAAAGCCAAGCGCAAAAAGAAGCGTTAAGCTTTCGATTGCTCCGGCCAGTCTCCCCCGCCGGAAAACTAAAACAGAGGGCCGCTTCCGCATTTTGCGGGGCGGCCTTTTTTCGTTCCCCGTTGCCTGAAGTGCTGGCCCTGCTGGCATCGACCGAACTGCCTTGCCAGGGAGGAGTTGCGGCGATGGCTGGGTGGACTGTCGACAGGTTGTCCACCTGCCGCAAAGGCGAGTGTGAGCCGCACGGCGCTAGCCGCGGGTTAGTGGCTGGGTAACGCTTTGCCGCCGCTACCCGACGCTAGCGCGTTGCGGCTCACAGGAGCATGGCCACTATAAGACCGAGAGGCTCGGCATGGGCGGATCGGCGGCTTTTCGCGAAGCGATGTTTTTTACCACGCTGTAGCAGATGCGCTCGAAGTGGGGCGCAGAGTCTTGATCGGTGGTGTTGCCCGCCGTTTGGCCTGCGTCGCCCCGTTCGCGAATGGGAATTTGAATCGGTATCTCGCCCAAGAACGGGACTTCGAGTTCCTCGGCTTTTTTGCGAGCGCCGCCGGAGCCGAAAATTTCGTATCGCTTGCCGTTGTCGGGGCAAAGGAAGTAGCTCATGTTTTCGACGATCCCTAGCATCGGGATGTTCACTTTGCCGAACATTGCGATCGCTTTGACCGCATCGAGCAGGGCCACCTCTTGCGGCGTGCAGACCACGATCGCGCCCGTCAGGGGCAAGAGTTGCGAGAGCGTGAGCGCGATGTCGCCCGTGCCTGGTGGCATATCGATGATTAGGTAGTCGAGGTCTCCCCAATCGGTATCGCGCAAGAATTGCGTGATCGCGCCGTGCAGCATCGGGCCTCGCCATACGACCGCTTCGCCGGGCGGTACGAGAAAGCCCATGCTCATCAGTCGAATTCCGTCGGCGACGACTGGCTGTAATTTCTTTTCGACGGCGGTCGGGCGTTCGTCCGCTCCCAAGAGGTGGGGAATGCTGGGGCCATAGACATCGGCGTCCATGAGTCCGACTTTGCAGCCGGCATTCTTCAGTCCGCAGGCCAGCGAAGCCGCGACGGTACTCTTGCCGACGCCCCCTTTGCCCGAGGCGACCGCGATCACGCTTTTGGCAGTCAGCCCGATGCCGCCAATGGGCTCCGCCGGTCGCGGGTGCTCGACGACCTTGACGGTCACTTGGCACTGGCCATCGAGCTTCGAGCGTAGCTGGTCCTCCAAATTCTCGCGGGTTTCTTTCCAGAGGGGGCCCGAATAGGTCGTCAGAGCAATGGTGACTGTAAGGCGATTGCCATCGATCGAAACGTCGCGTACTTGGTCCATGGCCTTGAGGTTACGGCCCGTTTCGGGGTCGGAGAATTTTTGGAGGACGGCATCGACCTGGGCCGAATCGATCGGACTATCGGACATGGGAGGGCCGGACATGGAGGGCTTTTCTTTCTATTGGCTTTGAAGGCCAGCGGCTGGCGAGGTGAATTGGAGACGATTCCGTGCTACGATCGGGGATCAAGTCCCCTCCGTAATCTTCTTACCATATCGGTCTGGCGGCAAATTGCCAGTCGGGGGCCTGCTTTTAGAGGCTTCCGCGGTAGCCTCCTAGCGACAGGAAAAATGTTCATGGTGCTTCAGGAAGCCGACTTGTTGCGGCAATTGGTACGTATCCCGAGCGTCAATCCGGTCTTTGCGACCGACGGCTCAGGCGGCGAGGGCCTGCTTACCGATTTTTTGCAAAATTTGCTCGACGAGCTGGGTTGGCGGTGGTTGCGGCAAGAGGTCCATCCGGGTCGCGACAATCTTATTGCGCTATGTCCTGGAAAAAATTGGGGTCCCGGAAAAAACTGGGGTCCCGGGCAAAGCGAGGAGGTGACGCTTTGGGAGGTGCATCAGGATACGGTCGGTGTGGCCGGCATGACGATTGATCCCTTCGCGGCAGAAGAGTCGGAGGGGCGGATTTGGGGTCGTGGGGCGTGCGATATCAAGGGCGGCATGGCGGCGATGCTCACGGCGCTCTCTCGTGCCCAGGCCGATCCTGGCCGTCAGCAGTCGACCGTTCTGCTGGCGATGACGATTAACGAAGAAAGTGGTTTTACGGGTGCCGATGCCTTGTGCCGCTTTTGGACGGACGATCCCGAGCGGCAGGTCAGCTCGGCTGAGGTGCATGGGCCGCTCTCGCTTACGGAATTGCAGGGCTTGCGGCCGGGGCAGGCGGTAATCGCCGAGCCTACGCAGCTCGACGTGGTCGTTGCCCACAAGGGAGCCAGCCGGTGGCACTGTCATACGCACGGCCTCGCGTCGCATTCCTCTCAGCCTGAGCTGGGGCGCAATGCCGTTTATGCGATGGCCGACGTGTTGCGGGCGATTGAAGCGTATCAAGAAGAGGAACTGGGCTTGTGGCGAGCCGCACCCGCTTTGTGGTCGTCCCGCCGTTTGTGCCAGTACGATTCAGGGCGGTTCGGGAGTGAATATCGTACCCGACCATGCTGTGATTGCGATCGACCGTCGGCTTTTGCCGGGAGAGTCTCCGCGGAAGGCTTATGACGACCTCGTTGCTTATGTCGCCTGCTACATGAAGCGAGTGGCACGTGCCGGGATCACGATCGAACACGAGCCGCCGTGGATCGAGTGCCTCGGGCTCGCCGACCGCGACAATCGCGCGTGGGCCGAGCAGATCGCGTCGGTTGCCCATGCGATGGACTTGCCTTGCGAGCTCGTCGGGGTTCCTTATGGAACCGATGCTTCGGTGATTTCTGCTGCGGGGATTCCTTCGGTCGTGTTTGGGCCCGGCTCGATCGACCAGGCGCATACCAAGGACGAATGGCTTGCGATCGATCAGCTATCCAGCGCGACTGATATTTTGACTCGGCTTGCCTGCTGCTAAGCCGCAAGCGGTTAGAATACGTCGAGCACGAAGTGGTGGCCGCTATGGTAGTTGCGACGGTTCGGGTAGTAGTTGTGCCACTTGCGGTTGTAGACCGGGATGCGCATCTCTGATGGATAGCGGTGGTACAGGCTATCGGCGCTTCGGTAGTACTCGTCGCCGTAGAAGTTCTGCGGGTAATAGACGTACGGATAGTGGTAGAAACGATTCCAGTCTTGGGTCGAGTAGGTTTGACCCCATGAGCGGCCGTAGGCTTGTTGGGCTTGGGCAGTGCTTGCCTGAGTGAGACAACAGACAAGAGCTCCAGCGCAACAGACGGCCAAGAAGATCTGGCGGACCATCGAAATTCCCCCTTCGAAAGCTTGCGGGCATAGGTTTACGCAGTAGAGATCGGCAGTCGGCAAACTCCAGGTTGAGAGAATATTCGGCACAACCGGCAGAATCGGGAGTGCTAGCCATGCTGCCACGGCGAAAGATGGCTGCTTTTAGTTTCCGGCGAGCATTCGTTGGGCCCGCTTGGGGTCGCGTCGGGGGCGATCGAGATCGTGGGATTCTTTGGTGATCTCGTGGGTTGCGGCGAGCAAGCGTCGGTAGACGCGAACTCGGGTGTTTGGGTCTTCGATTTCTCCGGCGATCATCTCGACCAATTGACCGACGATGCTATCGAGCTCGTCGATGCGGATCGATCGGGCATCGTGTTTGGCGAAGCGGTCGGGATTGATGCGTTCGAGCAGCCATGCGGCGGCGCGCCAATTGGAAGAGGCGGCCTTGCGCAGGGTGCGCAGCGGTTCGAGTTGCGAGCTCAATTCGGCCTTGCGAAGGGTATCGTGAAAATCTTCGTTGCGAAGCGCTTCGCGTCGAATGGTTCTTGCCGAGCAACCGACGTAGCGCGCCGCGTCGGCGATGCCGCTTCCGGCGGCGAGGAGCGCAGCAATTTCGCGTCGTTTGAATTCGTCTAGCGCACGAGGGCGTCCCACGTTAGCCATAAAAAACACCTTGGGAGGATTGAGAGCCGACAGCCGTGCTGCGACGCAGCACACGGAATCGCCTGTGGCACGGTTCGACTCTAGCGAAGAGCGTGGCCTAATTTCAACGAGAAAATTGTGCGAGGGCAGGTA
>JAADIN010000036.1 GCA_013151315.1 Planctomycetota bacterium
TTTCGGAACGAGGTTTTTGATTACCTCGACGAGGGAGACGACTTGGTCCACGAGTGTTTTTCTAAGCTGATCGCCGACTCACGACTTCACGCGCTCAAGTACGATGGCTTTTGGGGGTGCATGGACACGCACAAAGACAAGCAACGTTTCGACGAAATGTATTCCCGAGGCGAAACCCCCTGGGAAGTTTGGGACAAGGGCCAAGACAATCCTCAAAAGTATTTGAATTGGAAGGAATCAGGCGGCCAAAACCTCTCGTTTTCTCCTTCGGTCCCACGATAGCCTTGCACGGATTGATGATGCAAAAAATAGAAATCGATTTGCAGCAGGGCCGAGTACGCGCCGTGGCCGACGGCGAGACGCACGACCACGAAATCGGCTCGCCCGAAGCGTTTCAGATCATATCTCAGGCCTGGCTGCAAAGTGGTTGGCAGAACAAGCACGTTTATACTTTTTCGTGGATGGGCCGTCCCGTGATCCAGTTGCCCGAGGATCTCTTACGCACCCAGGAAGTAATCTACCGACTGCAGCCCGACGTTATTGTGGAAACGGGCATTGCGCACGGCGGCTCGTTGACTTTTTTTGCTAGCCTCTGCAAAGCCATGGGCAAGGGTCGGGTCCTCGGAGTCGACATCGAGATTCGACCCCCGAATCGTGCCGCGCTCGAGAGTCACGAGTTATTCGAGTTCCTCCAGTTGATCGAAGGCGATTCGATCTCGCCCAAGATCGTCGAACAGGTTGCATCGCAAATCGGCCCTGACGAGACGGTCTTTGTGATGCTTGACGGCAATCACACCCAAGCGCATGTGCGGGCCGAGCTAGAACTTTACTCACCGCTAGTTTCGATCGGGTCCTACATCGTGGCAGCCGACGGCATCATGCAGAATTTGGCCGGCCTGCAGCGCTACCAGGACGATCGGACCAACGACGACTGGCAGTGGAACAACCCCCAGTCGGCCGCCCGAGAGTTTGTGGCCGAGAATCCCGATTTCATCATCGAGTCGCCCAAGTTCGATTTCAACGAGTCGCCGATCACCGAGCCGATTACCTACTGCCCTGATGGTTGGATTAAGAGAATACGGTAAGAATTCATTCTGATGCCCGATCCCAAACAATCACGTATCCCCTGTGCCGGTCCCTCGATCACGCAGCGGGAAATCGACTACACCGATGCGGTGACCAACTGCTGGTATGCCAAGGCGGGTGTCTACCACGAGCGTCTGGAACAAGCCGTTGCCGAGTACCTTGACGTCAAACATGTGGTGACTACGCCGACGGGAACCTCGGCCATCCATCTTGCACTGCTCGCGCTGGGCATCGGCCCTGGCGACGAAGTGATTGTGCCCGAACTGACGTGGATCGGCAGCTCGGCTCCAATCACTTATGTCGGCGCTACGCCCGTGTTTGCCGATGTCGAAGCCGAGCATTGGTGCCTCTCCGCCGCGTCGCTCGAAGCGAGCATCACGCCGCAGACGCGAGCGATCGTGCTGGTCGATCTCTACGGCGACGTGCCCGACTTGGCGGCGATTCGTGCAATCGCCGATCGTCACGGGCTAGCCATCATCGAAGACGCGGCGCAGGCGTTTGGATCGAGTTGGCAAGGCCGCAAGGCGGGAGCATTTGGCGACCTGGGTATTTTCAGCCTCCATGGCTCGAAAACCATCACCGCCGGCGAAGGGGGGCTGTTGGTCACCGACCGCGACGACCTTTACGAGCGAGCATGCACGCTCCGCGACCATGGCCGACAGCTAGATGGCACGCGCTTCTTTGGCGATTTCGATCGGTATTATTATCACTTCGAGATCGGCAATAAATTCAAAATGAGCAGCATGCAAGCGGCACTGGCGTTGGCACAGGTCGAGCGTGCCGAGGAACTGGTGGGGCGAAAGCGAGAGATTTTTTCTTGGTACCAAGAGGAACTTGCTGACATCGAAGGTCTTCACTTGCACGTCGAGCGATCGGGCCTTACTAATTCCTACTGGCTACCGGCGGTGACGATTCATCCCAAGCAGGTGGTCGACACGCTTGCCATCATGCGAGAGTTGGAGAAGAGCCACATCGACATTCGCCCGCTCTACTATCCGCTTAGCTCGCTACCCCCGTATCGCGAAACGGCTTCAGGCTTGCAGGCTCAACAGCAAAACCCAATTGCCTACGCTGAAAGCCCTCGAGGTTTTAATTTGCCAAGCAATCTAGAAATGAGCCGAGAAGACACGACGCGAGTGGCGGAGGTTTTGCGCCGACTATTTACCAATTCGCAAGACTTCAGACGAAAGCAGTAATTAGCCACAGATGAACACGGATTAACACAGATAAAGAAAGGGCCTCCTAACCAAAATCAGTTCTTCAAGGCATTTAATGGGGAATTCGTATAGAGCGGCCTTTGCCGCTGTCCCAGAGGGACATTCGATAATAGCCCAGCAGTTTACTGCTGGGTTGAGAATGTTGAGAAGCAAAAGCCCCGGAGGGACGACAGAACCGTAACCACAGGGGTTAACTTCCCTGGCATAAGCTTCGGCGTTTATGATTCGGTGTTTACGATTCGGTCGTCCCTCCGGGGCTCATGATTCACATCTCACGTACCCAGCGATAAATCGCTGGGCTATTATCGAAAACCCCTCCGGGGTAAAAGTCATCCATTCCAGATTTCATCAATGAACCACTAAAGTTCCTGAAGAACCACAAAAGAAAAAGCATGAGCACAATCTACTTTGACTCTCAACACAGCGAATCGCTTCGCAGAGAAAATATCTTTCGCGGCGACATCTACGTGTTCTCTGCTCGACCGAGCACGCGGGCATTCGTCGATTTTTCTCGAAATTTGGCGATCGAGGCTTTTGCGCCTCACGATCCGTGCGCCGCCCAACACCACATGCAGGCCGAGGAGTTTGCCGCCATTCTGAGCCAACTCAAACCTCGCTTCATGCACGATCCGAAAGTGAAGGAGCAAATGCGGGCGATTTTCGAGGAGTTTGGAGAAGATCCGGAGCAGACTTTTTTCGATGTACCTCGTATGCGGACGATGACCCATGGCGATTACCTTCGCACGGGTATCGCGCTGGCGGTTCCGCCGCATCGCGACACCTGGTTCGCCGGACATCAATCGCAGCTCAATTGGTGGTTTCCTGTCAGTGGCGTTGAGCCGGAGAACACGATGGTTTTTCACCCAGGGTATTTTGATCGGGGCGTCGACAATGTGTCGGATCGCTACAATCATCAGCAGTGGATGGAAACGAGTCGCGCAGCCGCGGCCCAGCAGATCAAGACCGACACCCGACCACTCCCCGAAATTCGACAAGAGATCGACACGAGCAGCGATTTTCGGATTCAATGCGAAGAAGGCGGCTTGCTCTTGTTTTCTGCTTCGCATTTGCACTCGACCAGCCCGAACAACACAGGAAAGACCCGGTTTAGCGTCGATTTTCGGACCGTAAACCTGGACGACGTGGTCGCAGGTCGGGGAGCTCCTAACGTCGACAACAAGTCGGTCGGAACGACGCTGAGCGAGTACTTGCGGGTTTCCGATTCGACACCCATTCCCGAAAGTGTGGTTGCCTCGCAGTGATCAAGGTCCCTCGCAAAGGCGCGAAGGCGCAAAGCAAAGAAAGAGTGGCATTTTGGAGATCTCTGCGTTAAACTTTTTATTTTCATTTGCGTCTTCGCGCCTTTGCGAGAGATATTTCAACCTGCGAACGAACCCTCTATGGCTCCGACTACCACCCCTCTATCAACAAAAACCGACGGCTGCCGATTTTGTGGCGCGCCGTTGCAGCAGACCGTAGTCGATCTGGGCTTGTCGCCTCTCTGCCAAAATCGCGTGACGCATGAGCAAATCGAGCAGCCCGAAATTTTCTACCCGCTCAAAGCCGTCGTGTGCGAAAGTTGCTGGCTCGTGCAAGTCCATGCCCATGTCGCGGGCGAAGCAATTTTTTGCGACTATGCTTATTTCTCGTCGTACTCGGAGAGTTGGCTTCGGCACTGTCGCGAATACGTCGAAATGATTGCTGCGAAGCTCTCGCTAGGCTCCAAAAGCCAGGTCATCGAGATCGCGAGCAACGACGGCTATTTGTTGCAATACTTCGTCGAAAAAGGAATTCCTGCTCTCGGAATCGAGCCGGCAGCCAACGTCGCCGAAGCTGCCCGGCAAAAGGGCGTCGAGAGCATTACCAAGTTTTTTGGCACCAAGACCGCCTGCGAGTTGGTGGACCAGGGCGTGCGGCCCGACCTGCTCCTGGGAAACAATGTGCTGGCCCACGTGCCGGATCTCAACGATTTTGTTGCGGGGCTCAAAATTTTGCTCAAGGAGGATGGAGTCATTACGTTTGAGTTCCCTCATCTGATGCGACTGATCGAAGGAAATCAGTTCGACACGATTTACCAGGAGCACTACTGTTATTTTTCGCTCCTTGCGATCCAAAAGGTGTTTCAACATCATGGGCTCACAATTTTTGATGTCGAGACGCTGTCGACCCATGGCGGTTCGCTGCGAATTTATGCGCGGCATAGTGAGGACCAATCGAAGCCAATCGCGAAATCCGTCGGCCAGCTTCACGATCTCGAAATCGAAAAGGGCTACACTCGCCTCAAAACCTATACCGACTTTGCGGAGCAAGTGGTCGAAACCAAAAGGAAATTGTTGAAATTTTTAATTCAGGCAAAGCGTGAAGGCAAGACGATCGTCGGCTACGGAGCCCCTGGCAAAGGCAACACGCTGCTGAATTTCTGTGGCATTCGGACCGACTTTCTCGACTACACGGTCGACCGCAATCCCATGAAGCAAAACACATTTCTGCCGGGCTCACGGATTCCCGTCTATGCACCGGAAAAAATCGCCGAGACGCGCCCCGACTACGTGCTGATTTTGCCATGGAATCTCAAGAAAGAAATCATGGACCAACTGGCTTATATCCGCGAATGGGGAGGGCAGTTTGTGGTGCCCATTCCTGAAACGCAAGTTTTTTAGCCACGGATGAAACACGGATTAAACACCGATAGAGTTCAAAGAAAAATTTCCTTCGTCCGTGTTTCATCTGTGTTCAATCCGTGGCTAATTTTTCAGTAATTTGGCACCTTCGCCGTACTCGCTGAGGACCTGACGGTAAATGTCGAGAAGAATTTCGTAGTTGCGGTCGGCCGTGTAGCGCTGCTCAAAGGTTTCTCGAACTCGGGTTCGCATCGACTTGGCTCGCTGGGGAGAGGAAGCCATCCATTGCAAGGCCTTGAGAAGTTCCTCGGAGCTGCCGGGCTCGAAAAGAGCGCCCGTCTTTTCGTGTTCAATGACTTCCGACATCGCGCCCAAGTCGGAAGCAATGATGGGAGTGCCGACCGAGAAGGCTTCGATGATGGTTTTGGGAAGCCCCTCGTACCAAGTGGAGGGCACGAGCAAGGCGGTGGCGTCGCCGACCACTTGCTGCACCACGTCGCCCGGCTGCTGGCCGAGCCACTCGATCGAATCGTTCTGCGAGGCGAATTCCTTGACCATGTCTGCCATGGGGCCATCGCCGAGGATTTTTAGTTTTCCAGAGAACTTCGACCAAGCGTCGAGCAGTATGTCGATGCCTTTTTCATGAGCAAGTCGACCGACAAAAACGAAATAGCCGCCGTCGCCATCGCCCGGCGGAGGCGTCTGCTCGGCAAAATTGGGCTTCACCGAAATTTTTGACTTCTCGAATCCGGCTTCGATAAATTTACGTCGTCCGAATTCGGTTAACACCACATAGCGGTCGACCGCTTTGCGCCAAGTCCCCGCAAGGCGATGCGAAGCGAGCATGGTCGTCACGCAGGCGCTCCCCAAGCGACTGCCCCGATAGCATCCGTGAAGAATCGCAGGCCAAGCTACGCTTTTCCCCACACAGTCTTCGCAGACCTTGCCATCTCGCATCAAGAGTGCTCCGGGGCACATCAGGCGGTAGTTGCGACTGGACGACCGGCACATGCTCCTTGCGAGCGGCATAGTAGGCGGCCGGAGATATTAGTGGAAAAGTGTTGGTGCAGTGCATGATCTCAGGCCGCTCGCGCCGGATGAGGTCGCGCAGCTCGGCGTAGATGTCGCGATTCCAAAGAGTCCGCCTTGCGATCTCCAAGCGACTCATGTGGTCGATCGCGTCGTTGGAGCGAATAAAGTGAACGACCTCATGACCACGCTGTTCCAACATGCTGGCCTCGTCCTCGAAGACTCGATCTTCCCCGCCCGGCAATTGGTAGTAGTTGTGGCACAAAAGGACCTTCATCGGTTTTTCATCTTCTAACATGTCGTCGTGCCTGGGGTGATATCGCTACAAATGTCGCTACGGGGAACTTGACCTTGCGTTGTCGCGGGGGGGAATAGCCAACTGGGCCGCCCTCGATTGGGCCGCCAGGTAGAGCAGGAAAGGGAGGAAGATCGCTTGGGGAAACTCGGCGTAGTTTTCGATTCCGCAGCACAACAGAAAAAACAGCAGCCCCACGCAGCTTACCCATCCAATTCGGGCAAGCTGTGGGTTTTTAGACTGCATCCACTCGAGGTTTCGCCGGAAATGGAAGAGTATGCCGATCAAACAGGCGAGCGCCAACAGCGGTCCCAGCTCGACCAAGATTGTGAGCGCAGAGAAGTAGGGTTTCGAGATCGCGCTGCCTTCGCCAAGTTCGCCGAAAACATGCAACGCGGAGATCATCGAATCGGAGAAGTAGGCCGACTTCGCCGAAGCAACGTCGGGCAGTTGACGACGGAGGTATTCATTGGAAGTAATGAGTGCGGCGCGGCTCGAGTACTGGCCCATGCCGACCCCAAGGACGGCGTTCTTCGGATGGGCCAAGAATCGGGCACTATCGAGGAGGACCATCCGCTTGGCCGACCGGGGATCGTTGACCACCTTGCGATACCACTCGCGAGTATGCGTCCAGGTTTCAGGGTAAATTTGAACCATGAGAAAAACCAGAAAAAACCCCATCGCCACGGCGCGGACCGCCGTGCCCATCCGTTTGAACTGCACCATGCTGAACATTGCCAAACTGGCGACAAAGAAGATCGTCTGATGCCCCGAATGGGCGATGGCACAAGCCATGAGCCCCGAAACGATGGCAATTTTTGCGATCGGCCGCTTGGCATCGATCATCAAAAACAGGATCATGCCGAAGATCGTAAAAGTAAAATAGACCTGGGCGATCGAAATCGTGTTGAGGTAGAAATCGAGGAGCCCAAAAGTTCCCGCGACCGCATCGCCGTTACGGCTGAGTGCGAATTGCACCACGCCGATCGCCGACTGCACAATCACAAACCAAGCGGTCGCGGTCATGAGCTTTTCAAAGAGGCGGTCGCCCAGCTTTCGGTCCCATCGCATTCCAAAGAATAGAAACAGTGGCAAGTAGGTTAGTAGCGCGAGAAATAGCCCCGGCACATTCACCGCCTGCCCTAGGAAAGCGTCGGCCATCAGCGAAAGACTTGACACGACCGTAAAGACCGCCATCAAAAACGCAACTCGCCATACCGATCTCTCTGCGGCAAGTAGCTCCAGAAACAGAAAGACCGCGGGAACCACGTAGGCCAGATTTTTGATCGGCACCGAAATCAGCGCCAAGCAAATGAGAAAAACGTAGTAGAACCGACGCCCTTCCGAGGAATCGGTCGTTTTGCTCTGCGCTACCGATTGCGGAATCGGGGCGTCGACAGATATTGGAAGAGAGATGCTTGCCATG
>JAADIN010000030.1 GCA_013151315.1 Planctomycetota bacterium
TTGGCCTCGAACATCAGCCCCTCGTTCACTTGGCTACTTTCGGCCGGGATGTCGAGTGTGGCGGTTGAAAAATTGGAGACGCAGATAAAGTCTCCGCTCTCGGCCATGTAGAATTCTTCGCCCGACTCTTCGTCTTTCCAAAAGCCGCTGCCCGCGAAGACCCAGGGGTGGGTCATCGGCTTTTGCGTTCGGATGTCGAGGATCCACTGCTGGGCGTCGGTCGATTGCCAATTGCCTGCCTCGTCAAGCCAATGGACTTCGATCGCGATTTCGGTGCCGGTCGGGGGTTTGAACTCGGGATCGAATTGCACCGGAGAGCCGACCTCGGCACCGAGGGCCAGCAAGGCGGCGTGGACGATTTGTGCTTGGCTGTAGACGGCCACGACCGACTCGTGCTCTTTGGTGCCGGCCGGGCAGGCAAACATCTCGAGCATGCCCTCGCGGAGCGAAACGTAGCCATCGACGATCACCGTGCCCTGCTTGCGGTCGATCCAGACATGGTTCGGCTCGGGCATCGGATCGGCACCTTCGGGTGCGGGCAGGCGGGGTGGCTCGGCGGGGTCCGATTCTTCTGGGCTCGATTCCTCTGGGGCTGTCGCTTCCGGCTCAGGATCTGTCGGGGCGGGCAGCGACGACTCAGCCAGAGGTCGGTCGGTCTGGGATTGGGGGATTGCCGGCTCGGCAGCCGGTTTTCCGCAGCCTAAGCAGCTTATCAGCAGGACCCATACGACGAGGCAGGTCGAGGCGAGGTTTTTTGGCATTTTGCTTCCCTTGGCTATTTCTGGTGCTGCTCGCGAAGACGCAAGCGGTTGGCGGCGGTGGGAGGTGATTCTACCGGGGGCTGCCTTCTGGGTAAATATTCGCCTTGCCCCCGTGAAATGATCGAGCACACTCCCTAGAATGGACCACTTCTCAAACCCAACACTTCTAAGGAATGAAATGGCCACCACGCTTCAGTCTTCTCAGATCGAGTCTTCCAGGGAGCAACTGTCGGAGCAAGCTGGTGCTGCGAAATTCTGGCGGAGCTGCGCGCCCCAGGAAATTCAGTCGACTGGCAGTCGCCAAGCATGGGCTCGGCATCTTGGCAAACGCCGCGTTCCCCAATCATTAGAAAAGTTGTGCGATACGCTCGAGGCCCCATTGCAATGGGGCGTTTCGCTAACGCAACTTTCGAAACCTTCGGCCGATCTGCTTCGACTTGCCGAAAACCCAAATGTCGGACGGAAGGATGCCGAGCGGCTGCTTTCCCGTTGGCTTCGAGGAACCTCAACTCAACCGCAAACGATCGACTTTGCGTTGGAATGTTTGGCCGTCGCCCATAGCTTGCCGCAAGTGGCCAACTTGATCGAGCCGGACCTGTGGTGGAAATTACTCGATGCGCTCTGGCAGGTTGTGCAGTCGTCGACCGATTGGCGCATCGACGTTGAGTTCCCGGCGGAGGAAGGGCTTGCTCAGCAAATTTTAGCCGGCGAACTTCCGCTGACACTTGTCCATCTCTTACCAGAAATGCGGCCCGTATATAAACTGCACAGCGCGGCTCGCGAAGCTCTCTCCGAGGGTTTGGCCGAACTTCTCAACGGCGATGGACTGGTGCGGGGAACTCACCTTTCCGTACTCCGACCACTGCTCGCCTGCTGGACCCGTTGTCGGGCAATGGGCGCGTCGCACAAAAAAAACTGCTGGAACCACAAAGCAGAATTGCAGTACCAGTGTCTCACGACCCACGCGATCGGTCTTTCTTCGCCCGCCGGTACGCCCTTGTTGGGCAAGCCTCACGATGCGGCGTGGACTCCCGACTTTTTGCAAACCGTTTTGCGATTGGGGGGCGATGCGACCGACATCACAGCGGCACGCTCGATCTACGGAAAAAAAATCACCCAGCAGCTTGCGTGCAAGAACAAAAAATTTGTGCCCGAGACGTCCGATCATTGCGAGTGGTCGGGATTAGCCTACCTCAGGACCGACTGGCAGCGCGACGAACCGACTGTTGTGGTCGACTACTCGAAACCTGAGCTGCGGCTGGAAGTCTGGGCCGGTCCGCAGCGTCTCATTTCGGGAGCATGGACCTCGGAGACTACCCTCGAGGGGAAACGACTAGAGCCGATCGGCACCTGGGATGAAAATTGTTGGTTCAGCGACGAAGATGTCGACTATCTGGAGCTCTCGATTGAGCTCTCTGGAGGCGCGCGACTGGAACGGCAAATCCTTTTGGCACGCGACGAGCTTTTTCTGTTGCTAACCGACTACGTGATTGGAACCTCCGGCGGCGACATTTGCCACAAGTATCGCATGCCGCTCGATGCGAAGGTAGTTTTCCAGCCTGAAAAGGAGACGCGCGAAGGTTTTCTGTCGGCCGGAAAAAAGGTTGCTCGGGTTCTGCCGCTGGCACTGCCGGAGTGGCGCACCGATCCGAGAGTGGGACAGCTTGACACGAGCAAGGGCCAGTTGGAGCTCACACAGCAGCTTCCCGGAAAAAATCTCGCCTGCCCGCTTCTGATTGATTTGAAAAAAAGCCGTGCCGGCAAGCCGTGTACGTGGCGGCAGCTTGCCATTGCTGAGTCGCTGGAACTTCAGCCCCACGACGTCGCGGTCGGCTATCGAGCCCAGTGTGGCAAAGACCAATGGCTCGTCTATCGGTCGCTCGCCAAGCCGGCCAACCGTTCGGTGTTGGGACAAAACCTATCGCACGAATGTTTGGTGGCGCGGTTTCTTGCTCCCGAAGGTGAAGTCGACGAGTTGTTGGAGATCGAATAAAGAAGGAAACGCAGTGTGGGCTATGTCGAAGCTTGAGCAACAACTTGCCGGCAATCTTTCCTCGATCTGCGAGCAGATGGCGCGTGCCGTGGAAAGTGCCGGTCGCAGTGCCGCGAGCGTACAGCTGGTGGCAGTGACCAAATACGTTGGCCTTCGAGAAACGGCCGCGATATTGGCTGCGGGATGTGAAACCTTGGGCGAAAGCCGTCCTCAGCAGTTGTGCGAAAAGGCGGTCGAGCCCCAGTTGGCCGCCGCCCGTTGGCATCTCATTGGGCATTTGCAACGTAACAAAGTGCGCCGCACACTACCGCTTGTCGAGTTGATCCATAGCGTCGATAGTCTGCGGCTGCTGAAAACCATCAACGATATTTCTGGCGAACTTGGCCTGACGCAACGTGTCTTGCTGGAAGTCAACTGCTCGGGCGAAGCGGAAAAACATGGCTTTGCTCCTGAGAAGTTCAAGCGGCTGTTGCCTGAACTTCCCGCATTCCCCCATGTCAAAGTTTGTGGCCTGATGACGATGGCTGCGCGCGAGGGAGGCGAAACGGTCGCGGCAAAGAATTTTTCTGCTTTGCGGCAACTTCGTGACGAGGCAATGCGAGAATGCCCGCCCGGGATTTCGCTAGCAGAACTTTCGATGGGGATGAGCCACGATTTTGAAGTTGCAATCCGCGAAGGGGCGACCTGGGTGCGGGTCGGTTCTTTGCTGTTTGATGGGGTTTAGTTTCCGGGCCAGTGGGACAGGAGACGATTACAAAGTCATGCGAGTACGTCTTCAAGTCTATAATTTGGATTATTAATGTGAGCCGCAACGCGCTAGCGTCGGGTAGCAGAGGCAAAGCGTTACCCAGCTGCTGGCCCGCGGCTAGCGCCGTGCGGCTCACACTCACACTTTGCAATCGTCCTGGAACGGTGGGATGAAAGCATTGCCTCGGCCCGTACGGCGATCTATTATAGAGTGATACCGAACGCCCGCCTTTTGCTGCCTCCCGCCGCCAGGATGATCCCCCGATGAAGGCCCTTACCGAGAAGATTCTCCACTATTTGCTCTTGGTCGGCGTTACCGTGTTTGCCGTCGGGGTGATGTGGCAACTCAGCTTCAAAGAAAAAGTCAGCAAGTCGAATTTCGAGCAGCTCACGCGTCCCTTGGCCACGGTGGCCGCTGCGAAATCGCCGGTCGCGATCCGACCACTGCGGGTTGAGCTGTGTGAAATCACCTCGACCTACGCCGGCAAGATTCAGGCCTGGGAAACCTACCAAGTCGGCTTTGAAGTTCCCGGGCGTGTTTTGGAACTGGGCAAGAACGAGGCAGGCGAGCCGCTGGACGAGGGCGACCTTGTTGTCGAAGGGCAAGTGCTCGCGCTGCTCGACGATCGGGTTCACCGTGCTCGCGAAAGCGAAGCTGCGGCGCGATTTGAACAGGCGTCGGCCGATCTTCGCCGCGCAGAACAGATTCGCGCCACGCGACCCTCGGCACTCACCGAGTCGGAGTTGCAACGCCTCAAGACCGATTTGGCACTGGCTCGTGCTCAACAGGAAGTCGCGGCGAAAAATCTGGACGATGCCACGCTCAAATCGCCCGTCAACGCTACGATTTCCAAAAGAATGATCAAATCGGGCGAATCGGTAGTCGCCCATAAAATCGTTTTCGAGTTGGTCGAAAACGACAACGTGCTGCTGGTGGTCGACGTTCCCGAATCACACATCCGCGAACTCGAAGCGAGAGTACGAAAGATCAAAGAAAATCTCGCTTCTGCCGAAGACGACTCGGACCCGGAAGACCGCGTGTTCCGGGCTCACGTTCGCTTGGAAGGCCGCGACCGTTTCGGCAATCCCTGGCCGCG
>JAADIN010000181.1 GCA_013151315.1 Planctomycetota bacterium
GTGCCGATGATCGCGATGACCACCAGGAGCTCAACTAGCGTAAACGCATTTTTTTTGATTTGCCTCATCTCTCATTACTCCTAATAAGTAAAAATGCTCGCGCTCAATCGATCGTTACTGTGCCTGTTCCGCTTCAGCGCGTGCTTGGCCCCAAATAGCCGAGACGAATTCGTGGGAAACAAAAGTTAGGATGATAACGACGCTTCAACCCACGGCCTCGGCTCGCCTCTCAATTATCGCAAATCGGCGGGTTTTTGTCCAGCAACACGCGAATTGAAGGTCCGGAGCCTAGACTCTCGCCCCTAGACTCTCTATTCTGGCGGGGTGTCGGCAGTTCGACACCGTGGAACGCCCCCCGGGCGCGTGCGACTGGAGTTCGCCGCAGCCAGAGCCACCTCAAAACGGGGCGAGAGGTTCCATTTTTTGTTTGGAGAATAACCAAAATGTCGATGTTTATTGGCGAAGCACTCACGGGCGACGGAAACGAAATTGCACACATTGATCTGCTCATCGGCAGCAAGGACGGCCCCGTTGGTACCGCCTTTGCTAATGCCTTGGCTCGGCAAAGCGAAGGACACTCCAACCTGCTGGCCGTCTTGACTCCCAATCTGGCCGTCAAGCCTGCCACCGTGATGATTACCAAAGTCACGATCAAAGGGATGCGCCAAGCCGTACAGATGTTTGGCCCTGCCCAGGCTGCCGTCGCCAAGGCGATCGCCGACTCGGTAGGCGATGGGGTCATTCCCAAGGCCGATGCCGAAAATCTCGTCTGCGTCTGCGGCGTGTTCATTCATCCCGAAGCGGCCGACGACAAAAAAATCTACGAGTACAACTACGAAGCGACCAAAATGGCCATCAAGAGTGCCATGGGAAACAAGCCTTCGGTCGACGAGATGCTAGCCGGCAAAGAAGAAGCGGCCCATCCCTTCCGTGGATTCTAGGTTTTCATCCGCAGGCTTACGCCTGCGGCTCGCCTGATTGCAATGAAAAAAATCCTCCTTTGTCTTGATAGCGATCCGCATCCGAGCGTCTTCGACAGTGTCGTCGCGCTCGATGCGGATGTCGATCATTTGCTGCGCCATGGCGGAGTGACGCCTGCGGACGTGCGCGACTTGGTGCATGGAGCCATGTTCACCCGTGGCAGCAGCCACTTGAGAAACACGGCCCTGTTTGTCGGGGGCTCCGACGTGCAGATGGGCGAAAAATTGCTCGCCGAAGCCCAGAAGGCCTTCTTTGGGCCCGTTCGGGTTTCGCTGATGCTCGACAGCAATGGGGCCAATACGACCGCCGCGGCTGCCGTGGTTGCCGCGCGTCGGCACTTGCCCTTGGGGCCGGAGACGACAGCAGTCGTCCTTGGCGCTACGGGCGCGGTAGGCCAACGGGTGGTGCGGATGCTGGCCCAAGAGAATGTCGAAATTCGCGTCGCGTCGCGTCGCTTGCCACGGGCCGAGGGGGTTTGCCATCGGGTTGCCCAAGCGGTGAGCGGGGCTCGCCTCACACCCCACTCGACCGAATCGACGGATGCCGCTTCGCTCATTCAAGGGGCTCAGCTTGTGATCGCCGCAGGGGCGGCGGGTGTGCAATTGCTCGACACAAGCGGACGAAAGGCAGCCGCTTCGGTGCAAGTCACGATCGACTTGAACGCAGTTCCGCCGACGGGCATCGAAGGCATCGAGCCGACCGACAAGGCCGTCGAGCGCGATGGCCAAATTTGCTACGGGGCCTTAGGCGTTGGCGGACTAAAAATGAAGATCCACAAAGCGGCCATCGCCCGACTGTTTGAAGCCAACGATCTGGTATTCGATGCGGATGAAATCTACGCTCTGGGGAAAAGAATCGATGGGCCATAAAGTGATGAACGAGTTGTCATGGCGCTAAAGGTACAACGGGCGAAAAGCGGCACGGGTTGGGTTCTGGTTCCGCCACGCGCCGCACGCGATTGTGCCGAGGACCTGGACGAAGTTCGAGCCATGGTCGAGGCAGGCGAAGCAGACATCGCGATTGACGAACTGCGTTGGCTGTTGGGCACTTGCCATGAACTACTGGACGCCCATTTTCTGCTCGGCCAGTTGGCCGTCGAAGTCGACCACGACATACCGCTCGCCCGCGGGCATTTTGGCTTGGGCTTTCAGTTGGGAATCCAAGCTTTGCGTAGGGCGAAAATGCCGACGCCGGTGCCGGTGCTCCATCCGGCAAACCGCACTTTCTACGACTGTGGCCGCGGCTTGGCTTGGTGCTTGCACCAGCTGAAAAAGTCAGAGATGGCGCTCGAGGTCGTCGAGCAACTCCTAAAGCTGGACCCGACCGACCCACTGGAACTCGCCGGCTGGATCGACGAGATCAAAACCGACGGGCTCACCGTCGTCGAACTCAAAGGACTGTTTGGATAGCGTTGCAAAGCCACGGGGTTGCAACCCCGTGGCTTTGCAACACTACGGCAGCGGAATCTCCTTCAGCTCGTACTCGACCGGCACGCGAACAATTGCGGCCGGCGTATGATACATCCAGGTGTAATCGCCAATCTCGTCGTCAGGCAATTCAAAAAAATAAGCCAAGCCGATTTCGCTTTCCGTTTGCATGGTCGTCTCGAATCCTGCATGGTCGATTATTTCCCCTTGCTTGTTGAGCAAATACGTCAGGTTCTGAAAAACCCAACCCCGATGCGACTCGAGACCCGTCTCTTCGCCTTCGACCTGAAGCCGCATGTGAACTTCCCAGAGCGCCTGGTTTTTTCGCACTCCGCTAAGCACGACGGTCACGCCGCCCCGCTGCTGCTCGGCGGTCTGTTGCTTATCCAAGCCGGTGAAGCGGAACTCGGCCATCCGGCCTGGCACTAAGGCCGAGAGGGTTCCTTGAAAACGGGCGATCTTCGTCACACTTCTTGGCGGCAGCATCAGCGGGATCGTCAGTTCCGTGGCATGACTGCCTTGCTGAATTTCGACGTCGAACGAGGCATCCAGATTGCGAACTGCGATCGGCGACCCATCGTCGCCAACGATTTCCAGAGCATCGGCCGGCTGCGACAACGCGATGGGCCGTAGACGGGGCTCCCAAGAAAATTCCAGCTCGACGCTCGCACCTTGCTGATCCGGGGCGCGCAAGCCGCGACGAGCCACGACGGCAATCGCCTCGATACGAAACGGGCCGGCATAGCTGGCCCGCTCGCTACGCGGTGCCGAGCCCTCTTCGTGATGGATTACGGCGAGCGATTCTTCGCCAGAAAAAGGATAAAGACCCATTCCTGCGGCATCGAGAATTTTATCAATCGCAGGCCAAAACGGTTCGTCCTCGATTTTTATCGAAACCTTGCGCGGCTCGGCCTCTTGTCCAAACGCTTCGCGATAATCGACCAGTCGGTTGCCCGTCTGCTTTTCGATTTGCTCGAGCACTTCGGCCAGATCAATCTCCTGGTCACTTAGGGTGATTCGACTTGCGACGAGTGCCTCGTTGGCTTGCGATTTTTCGATCTGACTTCGCACTCGGCTAAGCCGCAAGCGGACTTCGGCGGGCATCCCGTCCAACGGCTTGGGCAGAAGCCGCAAGAAGGCGTCGCACTCGCCGGGATCCGACGGAGCCAGTCGGAGCAGTTCCTGTTCGGCCTCGTCGCGACGAGTCGCTTGGTCGTCGTTCAATTGGCGCAGCAGCGTCTCGACACGGTCGGCCTCGGCAGCCGGCAGCGACCCGGTGCCTAGGAAGATAAAAAACAGGATGAAAAATCGAGTTCGCATGAGACGCTTCCCCGTGATCAAAAGAAAACCGGCGACTCCATTGTAGCGAGTGTACCGCCTGTGACGAATGCTTTGCCCGGCGGTGAGCTAAGCTTGTGGTAGAGAGATTTCGCGCGAACGCCACGGGGCCCGAACCTCGTGGTGTTGACCACCGGAGAAACCTACGCATGTTCCGAAGAGCCCTTCTTGCAGCCGCGGCGACACTGCTGAGTGCCACGCAAGCCCACGCCGGCGGGCCCGCCAACTTTATGATGACCGTCCACATCGAGGGCCAGCAACTCGAGGGCCAACCCCTCTGGTGGAACCAGCGCGACATGCTGCTCATGAGTCGCGACGGTGCCTTTCACGAGTTTCCGAACAAGGCGGCCAAAAACGGACGGAAAATCAATCGCCCATTTTATAGCTACACGTCTTCGGAAATGCAAAGCCGGCTACGCGACGAGTTCGGCCGCAGTTTTCAAGTAAGCACCACTCAGCATTTTGTGGTCGTCCATCCGAAAAGACAAGAAAAATGGGCCGACCGCATGGAGTCGCTCTATCGCACCTTCGTTCACAGCATGCGCGTGCGCGGCATCAAGATCGTGAATCCCCAAGTGTCGATGGTCGCGATCGTGTTTCGCAGTCGGTCCGATTATTATCGTTACAGTAAGTCGCAAGGCGTGGCGCTGCCGCCGGGTGTCTTGGGACATTATGATCACACGTCGAATCGTGTTTTGCTCTACGACGACGGCCAGTCGTCGACGCTCGAAACGATTATTCACGAAGCCACCCATCAGACGGCTCACAACGTCGGGGTCCACCTCCGCTCGACCGCGCAACCGAAATGGCT
>JAADIN010000169.1 GCA_013151315.1 Planctomycetota bacterium
GAGCAGTACGACTTCGCCGCTCATCTGCGCTCGGCACCATTGTTCGAGCAACGGTTGCGGCAACTGATGCCCGGTCGTTTGACGTCGCCACCCCCGGCTGTCGCCCGGCAACCAAGTGCCGTAGGTGGTCCAGGTGATTAGCAAATGGAGGAAATCGTTCATGTGAGCCGCAACGCGCTAGCGTCGGGTATTCTTACGTCGGGTCGTTTCATGTTGGGTCGTTCAACGGATGGGATACTTTTTGCCTTGGCTACCCGAGGCTAGCGCCTTGCGGCTCACGTTGTGTGGAGGCTAGCGCCTTGCGGCTCACGTGATTGTAACCTTGCTTGGCAAACATGCCAAATCCATGGTCAAGTCGCACTGGGAACGTCTCTTGTGTTGGTCTGGCTGCCCGACGTAAAATTATCTGACGTAAAACTACCCGACGCTAGCGCGTTGCGGCTCACGTTCAGGGATTGTGGTATGGCTTTTTTGTTGGCTTTGGATCAGGGGACGACTTCTTCTCGTGCGATCGTGTTTTCGGATGGCGGCGAGATGGTTGCTCTTGCGCAGCGCGAATTCAAACAGCATTTTCCTCGGCCTGGGTGGGTGGAACACGATCCGGTAGAGATTTGGACTTCGCAAATCGAAGTCGCTGAAGAAGCACTCAAGACGGCAAATCTTCAACCGAGTGACGTGGCGGCGCTGGGGATTACTAATCAGCGCGAGACGGTCGTCCTCTGGGATCGCGCGACGGGCGAACCGATTCATCCGGCGATTGTTTGGCAAGACCGACGGACCTCGGACGTTTGTGATCGCCTGCGTAACGACGGTTGCGAAGCGATGGTTCGAGAAAAAACGGGGCTGCTGCTCGATCCTTATTTTAGTGGCACCAAGATTGCTTGGCTGCTCGATCATGTCGAGGGGGCTCGCGAAGCGGCTGAGGCGGGGCGATTGGCCTGCGGGACGATCGATACTTGGTTGGTTCACAAACTTACCGGCGGCGAGCTGCATATCACCGACGCTTCGAACGCTTCGCGCACGCTGTTGATGAATATCCATACGGGTAATTGGGATGAGGAGCTGCTTGCGTGTTTTGGCGTGCCACGAAGCCTGTTGCCCGAGATAAGACCGTCGAGCGAGATTTATGGCGAGGTTGCTAGCGATTTGCCATTGGCGGGAATGTTGATCGGCGGAATTGCTGGCGATCAGCAGTCGGCCCTGTTTGGCCAAACCTGTTTTGCTCGTGGCGAAACAAAATGCACCTATGGCACGGGTTGCTTTATGTTGATGAACACGGGCGAGGAAGCCGTCGAGTCGAAAAATAAATTGCTGACGACCGTGGCTTGGCGCATTGGCGATAAAACAGAATATGCGATTGAAGGGAGTGTGTTTGTTGGGGGTGCAGTCGTGGGTTGGCTTCGCGACGGGCTGGGCGTCATTCAGTCTTCGTCGGAGATCGAAGCGTTGGCCCGTTCGGTGCCCGACAGTGGCGGTGTTTTTATGGTGCCTGCTTTTACTGGCCTGGGAGCGCCGTACTGGGATCCTTATGCGCGGGGCGCGATTCTTGGTATCACGCGCGGTACGACTTCGGCCCACTTGGCCCGGGCGGCGCTGGAGAGCATTGCGTTGCAGGTTGCCGATTTGGCTCAGGCGATGAGTGGCGACTCGGGCGCGGCCTTGCCGGGACTATGCGTCGATGGCGGGGCTTGTGTCAACGATTTGCTGATGCAGTTTCAGGCCGACATTTTGCAGTCGCCCGTTGTGCGGCCGACGGTTACTGAAACGACGGCACTGGGCGCTGTGTACTTGGCCGGCCTGGCGGCGGGGGTTTGGCCGAGTCGCGAGAGAATCGCTTTGCAGTGGAGCGTCGAGCGACAGTTCGAGCCGGCGATGTCGAGCGATCAGGCGGGCCAATGGCGTGCCCAATGGCAACGGGCGGTTGAGCGGTCGCTTGGTTGGGCTCGATAAGGGAGTCGAAGTCAAAAGAAATATTGCCACCGCGGGCACTTGGCGCAAAGATTTTCAATAGCCACGGATGAAACACGGATTGAACACGGAGAATCAAAAATACGGGCACGAGATTCTTTTTTTGATCGGTGTTTCCTCCGTGTTCAATCCGTGGCCAATACTTTGCTTTTGTGTTTTTTGCGTTTTTTGAACGGCACAGCTTTGCAAACGGCCTCGGTTTTGCCGTTATTCGCTGGCAATTGGCTCTGCTTCCGACTACGATTGGGGGCATGATTAAGAATCTTCTCTCTCTTTCGATGTGGATGGCCTTGCTCGTGTGCGTGGTGTCGTCTGGCTGTCAGCCGGAAAATCAATATCAAGCGCCGCCCCTTCCGAAGGTGACGGTTGCCCATCCCTCGGTAGAAATGGTTGTTGCGTCGAAGGAGTTTACGGGTACGACCGAGGCGGTCAACTTGGTTGATGTACGTGCGCGGGTCGAAGGGTTTTTGGAAAGTATTGAATTTGAAGAGGGCAAAGAGGTCGAGAAGGGCGATTTGCTGTTTACGATCGACCCACGTCCTTTTGAAGCGGAGTTGGCGCAGGCGCAGGCGAGCGTCCGGTTGGCTCACGCCCAGGTGGCCGGCGGTCGGGCGGAAGAAAAGCGCGCGGTAGCGGAGGTGGCCAATGCGAATTCTCAATTGGCCCGGTCGAAAAAAGCGGCAGCGCAAGGGGCGGTTACTGCGGCAGAAATTGACCTCTTGAAAACGGCCGTGCTGACGGCACGCGCCGGAGTCGAAGCTGCCAAAGCGGCGATTGCTTCGGCCGAGGCCCAGATCGCCGCTGGCGAGGCGCTCGTAACTCAAGCTACGCTGAATTTGGATTACACCAAGATCCGTTCGCCGATCAAGGGCCGCGCCGGGCGTCGGCTAGTCGACGTGGGCAATCTGGTCGGTTCGGGAGAATCGACGCTGCTGACGCATTTGATTCAATACGATCCGATCTACGCTTTTTTCACGGTCAACGAAAACGATCTCCTGGATTTTAATCGCCGTCATCTTGCGGAGTCGGGTTCTTCGGAAGCGTCGGCTGCTGAGAAAGAAATAAAACTCGACCGACAGTTGTTTGTTGGCTTGGGCGACGAAGAGGGTTTCCCCCATGAGGGCCGTGCCGACTATGCCGACTTGGCGGTCGATGAAAGCACGGGTACCTACATGATTCGAGCGGTGGTGTCGAATACGGATCGGCTGATTCCGCCGGGCGCATTTATTCGGGTTCGGGTTCCACTGGAGGAAATCGAAGCGGTGCTCATCGACGAGCGGGCGATCAGCCGTGATCAGGCGGGGGCTTATCTGTTGATTGTCAACAGCGAGAATAAGGTGGAGCGTCGCACGGTGACGCTGGGCGACACTTACGATGGCCGGCGGGCCGTGACGGGGTCCATCGGCCTGGAAGATCGTGTCATCATTAGCGGACTGCAACGGGCCCGACTCGATGCCGAGGTCGACCCGCAAATGGAAGAAGAACCCAAAGAAGAAATAGCCACGGATTGAACACGGAGGAAACACGGATTACAAGGAATGAATTTGGTGTCCGTATTTTTTATTGATCTGTGTTCAATCCGTGGCTGATTTAATAGCTCCTATTTCGGGCCCAGCGCTGTCGTACTATAGATAAGACGGAGTAAGTAGCCGATGCTGTCGCGATTTTTTATTCACCGACCGATCTTTGCCAGCGTGATTTCGATTGTGATCGTGATCGCAGGGTTGGTGTCGCAGGCGTCGTTGCCGATTGCGAAGTTTCCTGAGATCTCGCCGCCGACTGTTCAGGTGACGTGTTTTTATCCTGGGGCCAATGCGGGGGTCGTGGCCGACACGGTCGCAGCGCCGATCGAACAGGAAGTCAACGGCGTCGAGGCGATGATCTACCTGTCGTCGGTCAGTTCGGACGATGGTAGCTACACGTTGACGGTGACGTTTGAAATCGGCACCGACATGGATATGGCGACGGTGCTGGTGCAAAACCGGGTTTCGATTGCGATGTCGAAACTTCCCGAAGAAGTGCGTCGGCAAGGAGTCACGACGAAAAAACAGTCGACCAGCATCATTCAGTTTATTGCGCTCACTTCGGAGAACGAAGATCACGACGCGCTGTTTCTGAGTAATTTCGCGACGCTTTCGATCAAAGACGAGCTGAGCCGGGTGCCGGGCGTCGGGTCGGTCACGATTTTTGGTGCGTCGGAGTACAGCATGCGGATTTGGCTGAATCCGGAGTTGCTGAAAGCCCGCAATCTGACGACCGAAGATGTGGTTGCTGCGATTAGCGAACAGAATGTGCAGGTCGCGGCGGGGCGACTTGGCGAGCCGCCTGCCGAGGCCCCGTTTCAGTTGGTGATTAACACGCTGGGACGACTGAGCGAGGTCGAGCAGTTTGAAAATCTTATCCTCAAAACCTCGGGCCGACGGATTATTCGGGTTCGAGATGTGGCCCGGGTCGAGCTCGGCGCCAAAGACTACAAGTACCACTCTTCGTACAACGGCCAGACGTGTGCGACGATGTCGATTTACCAATTGCCGGGCGCGAATGCGCTCGAGGT
>JAADIN010000149.1 GCA_013151315.1 Planctomycetota bacterium
GAGCCAGAGATAAAAACAGCCGGCAGGGGCAATGTCGGCGTCACAGCCCCAGTGCTACTCGAGGAGGCCTTTTCGATGAACTCAAAATCCCCCCCCCGCGGTTTTACGTTGGTAGAACTGCTAGTCGTTATCGCCATCATTGGCACGCTAGTCGGGCTGTTGTTGCCGGCAGTGAATGCAGCGCGCGAGCGAGCGCGGCAGTTAACTTGTAGTAATAATCTCAAACAACTCGGCACAGCGATGATCAGCTATGCCACGAGCGGGAAGGGCACTTTCCCAGGTTGGATGCAATTGCAAGCAATGGATCCATCTCTCACGGTGGACCCTTATCCTGCAACGAGTGCCATCGATATTGAGATTAGCTGGGCTGCAAAGCTCCTTCCTCAGCTTGAACAGAAATCAAATTGGGATTCCCTTCTTAAGGGGAACTTTGGTCTCGACGACACTATCGCTAATGATGCTGCCAGATTACCAAAACTCGATATATTTCTTTGCCCAAGTGATGCGAGAACCAACCCTAAGGATCCGGCTCTCACGTATGTTGCCAATACAGGAGCTCCTGACGCTTCTGTGGGCGCTGCTATGCCACAAAGTGATTACCGAGCCAACGGGATTTGCAATAACTTTGTCCGGGGATTTGAAGGCCAAAAGGTGCGGTTTCCTGCGGATATTAAGGATGGTTCCGCGACGACCCTGATGCTCTCGGAAAACGTCCATAAAGATGAGAACGGAACTACAGCAGTTAGTAGCTCTTGGTTGCGGACTTCAGCGTTTAACAGCGTGACTCCTTCGCAAGGAGAACAGCCTTTCGGAATGGTTTGGGTAGTTCCTGATACTAGTGATCCTCTTGTCTTAAATCCTTCTCCCGCTGTACAGGAACGCTTCAATCGGGATACAACCTCTCCAACAACCTATGCTAATGGAGGAGGGCAGTTTGCTCGTCCTGCCAGTGAACACCCTGAAATTTTCATCGCCGTGTTCATAGGCGGCAACACGCGGTCAATCAGTGAAACCATCGAGTATCGTGTGTACCAACAGCTCATGACGCCCAACGGAGCGAAGTCCATGTGGCCAAACGATCTCGCCGTGGTTTTGCCCAACGCGTTTCTTAACGCCGACCCAACACAACAATTGTCTGATGACGATTACTAAACCAAAATCCGCAAAGCCCCTTACCCTTCGCAGACAGGTTAATCCGTGCCACTCCCGCGGATTCAGATTACAAATAAGCGGGCAGCCGCAAACAGCGTGAGTCAGTTTTTCATAAACTTTTTCTCTGCGTATTTCCTCTGCGCCTCGGCGACCTCCGCGTTTCCCCTCCCCTTTCCTCAGCATTCATCATGGCCAACACCACTGCCCCCGCCGAAGCACTAATCCCGCCACGCTTTTTGTTTCGTTTTGAAGTCGACGTCAAACGGGCCGACTCGATTTGGACAGCCAAAGAGGGCGTCGTCCTCGACGAAACCTATCGGCTGCCCAATCTGGCCGATCTCGACAGCGAACGTTCGCCGGCCGACGTGCGGATGGCTTGGAACGAAAATGGGCTCGCTTGGTGGATTCGCGTCGAGGGAAAAGAACAAATGCCCTGGTGCCGAGAGTCGCGGCTCGACGAAAGCGATGGCATTCAACTTTGGGTCGACACCCGCGCGACGACCAACGTCCATCGGGCGACCCGATTCTGCCACCGCTACGTCTTTCTGCCTCGCGGCGGAGGCCCCAGCGCCGAAGAGCCGGTCGCCGATCAGATGCTGATTAACCGGGCAAGAGAAAATGCCCGTCCAGTCCGGCCTCGCGAGTTGCAGGTAAAAAGCCGCGTCAGCGAATCGGCCTACGAACTCTCCTGCTGCATCCCAGCCATCGCCTTGAATGGCTACGACCCCCTCGGCCAGCCGAAACTCGGTTTTACCTACGCGCTGTTCGACCGCATGCTCGGCTTGCAAACCTTTTCGATCGGCCCAGGATTTCCTTACGAAGAAGACCCGAGCTGTTGGGCCCAAGCGCGATTGGTGTGAAACCAAGCCGAAAGCGGAAAACGTTCGGAAAACTCAATCCGCTTTCCACTTTCCACTTTCCGCTTTACTAACCAACGATTCACGGGCCGACCTGGCCAATCGGGCCGCCTCGACGCCACTTTCCGCTAGTACGGTCAAATGCCCCATTTTTCGCCCCAGGCGAGCTTCGGCTTTGCCGTACAAGTGCAGCCGTACGCTCGGATCGCTCATCGCGGCCTGCCAATCGGGTTCGCCCGATTGCCAAACTTCGCCCAACAGATTGACCATCGCCGAAGGAGAAAAAGGTTCGGTCGAGCCCAAAGGAAGCCCGCAAATCGCGCGGACTTGTTGCTCGAACTGCGAGGTCGCACAAGCATCGATCGTCAGGTGCCCCGAATTGTGCGGTCGCGGAGCGATTTCGTTCACCAAGAGGCGACCCTCGGTCGTAAGAAAAAATTCCACACAAACTATGCCAACCACCTCGAGCGACTCCACAATCGTTCGGCCGATTTCCCCCGCCTCGGCGGCAACCGGGTCGAGCTCGGGTGCCGGGAAAATCGAAACATCGAGAATGTGGTTCTCATGGTGATTAGCAATCGGCCCGTAGATGGCAATCTCTCCCGTGGTCGAACGGGCCACCAACACCGAGAGTTCACATTGATAGTCGACCCAACCTTCGCAAACCGCCGGCTGTTCGTCCAACTGCTTCCAAGCCCCGGCAGCCTCCTCGGGCGAATTGAACTTGGCTTGTCCTTTGCCATCGTAGCCCCAGGCCGCGGTTTTGAGTACGGCAGGCGCCCCGATCTGCGGGACCGCAGCTTGCAGTTCCTCCGCCGTGGTGACCGACGCAAACGGCGTGCAGGGGATACCGATTGATTGCAAGAAACGTTTTTCACGCAGCCGATCCTGCGTCGTGAACAAAACTTGCCCCGAAGGACGCACCGGCGTATATCGGCTCGCCACTTCGGTGGCCAAGGCCGGTACGTTTTCAAATTCAAACGTGACCACGTCGACCGCCTTGGCAAATTTTGCGATCGCATCCGAGTCGCCGTAGTCGGCCACCGTTTCCTGCGGAGCAACTTGTCCCGTAGGGCTCTGGGAGTCTGGCGAAAAGACATGCACTCGATAGCCGAGCCTCGCAGCCGCGGTAGCAAACATGCGACCCAATTGGCCACTGCCGAGTACGCCCAGCGTAGCACCGGGGAGAATGGCCCTATCGCGATTGTTGGTTGTCATGGCGTTGGCCGTCATAGCAAAGTGTCTTCGCGGACGCGCTGGGCTTGTTGTTCATGAAACTTGTGCAGTTGCTCTCGCAGTTCGGGTCGACCGCCTGCAAGGATTCGCACGGCAAGCAGGCCGGCATTTTTTGCCCCGGCAGCGCCGATCGCCAGGGTACCCACCGGTACGCCGCCCGGCATTTGTACGATCGACAACAGCGAATCCATGCCCTTGAGCGCCCGACTTTCGACCGGCACCCCCAGCACGGGCAGAACCGTCATCGAGGCGACCATTCCCGGCAGATGGGCCGCCCCGCCCGCCCCGGCAATGACGACTTCGAGCCCTCGCTCTTCGGCCGAGCCAGCGTACTCGCTCATCCAGGCGGGCGTCCGATGGGCCGACACGATTTGGCATTCATGGGCGACACCAAACTCCTCGAGCACTTCGGCCGCGGCGCGCATCGTCTCCCAATCACTCTTACTACCCATGATCACGCCAACAAGGGGCGGAGAATTAGCTGGCATTCGTGTTCCTGGTGAGAGAGAGGGGGGAGCAACGCAAGCTGCTATTTTCGATCCTGCCGCGAGAGTTGTCAACGTGGTTCGACGGCGATACCGGGTGGTCAGTTTTCCATAATGCGAAGCATCGCGAATTCACGAGTGCTTTGTGGCAGCTAGGAATTAGGGTTCGTGTTGTGAGCCGCAACGCGCTAGCGTCGGGTAGCGAAGGCAAAGCGTTACCCAGCTACTAGCCCAATGGCACTTACATTGACCCCGAAGGGGTCCTCGCTATTAGCCGGTGGTAAGCGCAGCGCCTCCACCGGACCCCGAGTCCCCTAACCACAATATCCCGGAGGGAGGATAGCTTTTTACCAACGAAAACCGCGAGAATTGCAGGACAACCGATCCAACCTTGCCTGCTGGCATCCCTCCGGGATGCGCCGACCAAACCTCCACGGAACCGGTGGTATCGCTGCGCTCAACCACCGGCTAATGGCTAAAACTCCTTCGGAGTAGATACAAAGTAAGCGACATTGGGCTAGCTACGGGTATGTGAGCCGCAACGCGCTAGCGTCGGGTAGCAAAGGCAAAGCGTTACCCAACTGCTACCCGACGCTAGCGCGTTGCGGCTCACACTTTACAACGGCCTTGTTGACTAAATTTTCTAGAGTCGCCGAAATTTCAGGGAAAGAAGTTGGGTTCTTCAGGAATTAGAGCATTTCACGATTGGGTGGATGGGTACCCGCAGTGGGCGAACCAGCCAGCAGCGTCTTGAGCGGTCACATTCTGGTGCGCCTTAC
>JAADIN010000082.1 GCA_013151315.1 Planctomycetota bacterium
GCTGGGGTTGGGGGTTGCTACTCCCGTGTCACAAATTCGTCAAAATTCAGGATGACTCGTACCGTGGCGATCCAAGCGGCGTTCTCGGCCGGGTCGACATTGGTGACCGCATGCTTGCCGACAAGCTCGGCGGCCTCTTGGGGATGATCGTGATAATAAGCTCGAGCTTCTCGCAGCAGGCTCTCGAACATCGCAATCTCGGCAGGGTCAGGCTCTCGGCTCACGGCAATGAGGTAACCCTGCCGGAGGCGAGCGTGGTCCGAGGCCTCCGCCAAACTCAATTCGAGAAGTCGCCCTGCAAAACTCTGAGCCGCTTCGTGGAATACCTCATTCTGAAGCAGCGCTAGCGCCTGCAGGGCATTGTTCGAACTGTCACGCTGAGGCTTCGCACCGCTCGAGTCGGGGCAATCAAAGGTCGTCAAGTTGGGATCGATCGCCGTGCGGCGGAAGAACGTATACAGTCCACGTCGGTAACGATCCTCGCCCTTGGAAACTCGATAGTGATTTCCACTATAGGTTTGTTGGGCGACAATTGCCGGCAACGGCGGGAAGACGCACGGCCCGCCTATCTTTCGGCTGAGCAGCCCTGACGTTTGTAGCGCTATGTCTCGCAAGATTTCTGCCTCGACGCGAAAGCGATTTTGACTCGCCAGCAATTCGTTATCGGGATCGATCTCGATCAACTCGGGCCGGGTAGCCGACGACTGCTTGTACGTCTCTGAATGGACGATTCTGCGAATCAATGCCTTGCGGCTCCACTCGGCGTCGTGGAGGTACCAATGAGCGAGCTCATCCAAAAGTTCGGGGTAGCTTGCCGTCATTCCGCGAGTGCCATAATCCCCCGGGCTACGAACGAGCGGTTTTCCGAACAGATGCATCCAAACCTTATTGACGGCTACCCGCGCAACGAGTGGATTCTCGGGGCTCACAAGCCAATGGGCCAAATCCAATCGATCGGGCACCTCGCCACGCGACTGGAGCGGCGGCAGCGTTGCCGACGTATTCGGCAGCAACTCGCCTTCTTCGGTGACGGGCTGCAGGAAATCGCCGCGACGGAATACATAAGTCGAACGCCGAGCCTTAGTCCGCTCTCGCAAGAAGCGTACGAAACCGTTTTTGTTGTCGTAGTTGTGCATCGCTATCAATTCGACGATCGCCGTACTGCTAAGATTCTTATCCTCAACCTGTCGGTCGAGCAACTTGGTAAGATTTAATGCCTTGGCCTGCCGCTCTTTGCGGAGTTTTTCAGCCTTCACGGGCTCGTCGCCCAAAAAATCCGCGTCGTAGTCGGTGTTGTTGAAAAAGGCATACATCGTGTAGAACTCGCGCTGAGTGAACGAGTCGTACGGATGGTCATGGCACTGGCAGCAGCCAATGGTCGATGCGAGCCAAACGGTGCCAATGGTACTCACTTGGTCAATCACGCGCTTGGTGCGATCCTCTTCCGCGTCGACTCCCCCTTCCAGATTAAACTGCGTTTGCAGATGAAATTTGGTTGCGATCAAGTCCTCATGCGTCGGGTTGGGCAAGAGGTCGCCGGCGATTTGTTTGATCGTAAATTCATCGAAGGACATGTCGTCGTTAAGCGACTGTACGACCCAATCACGGTAGCGAAACGCATCGTTCTTGGCGGTGTCTTTTTCATAACCTTCGGAGTCGGCATACCGAGCTTCGTCGAGCCAATGGCGAGCCCAACGCTCGCCAAAATGGGGCGAGGCCAACAGACGGTCGACCAACTCCGAATACGCCTCGGGCGAATCGTCAGCAACAAATGCTTCGACCTCAGGCACGGTCGGCAACAGGCCGGTCAAGTCGAGCGACAAACGGCGAATGAGCGTACGCTGGTCGGCGGCTTCCGCTGGGGCAATCCCCTCTGCGCTAAGCCGATGGCCAACAAACCCATCAATGGATTTCTCTCCAGCCACTTGCAACGACAGATAGGCCCAGTGCGCAGGCCAAGTAACTCCTTGATCGATCCAGGCGCGTAAGGTCTCGATTTCACTCGGCTCGAGTGGCTCCTCGGGAGGCATCCGCTCGTCGGGGTCCTCGGCCGTGATACGGTCGAGGAGAGAGCTAGCAGACGAGTCGCCGACGACGACAACCGGTTCGCCGTAGTCGGTCTCGGAAAGCAGCAATTGGCGACTGATCACGCTGAGTCCCGCACTCTTCTTGACGCCGCCGTGACATCCAATGCACTTGCCCAGGATGGGCTGGATGTCGCGGGTGTAATCGATCGGGCGATCGGTGTTTGGAGTCTTCGCGTCGGACACGGAGGGGGAAAACCCCGCAAGTGGCAATCCTATGGCAAGCAACCACATCGTTGCCGCAAGTAGCCTTTGAACGCCACGCATTCGACTGCTCGGTGATTGGAAACGTTCTGCCATAATCAAACTATCGCTCATGGTGGAATACTAAGAACGAGTGGCACGGCTCCATCCGGCGCCGTGCCACTCGGGTTTCATTCTCTCAAAGAGACTTTTTCGAAATAGCCAGGGGCCTACGTCCGGCGTCGCCGCGCTGAATAGGCTAGTCCCATGACGCCGAACATTCCTAGCAAGAGCGAGCTAGGTTCGGGAATCGAAAACGTCGCCAGAGCTACGTCGCGAATGATCACATCGTCCATCAGGCCAACAAACTGACCAGCCCCGCCAGATGCAAGAAGTATAAAATTTAAGGCAGTGGGAAGGGCCCGAGGGGTGGAGAGCGAGGCGTCCTCCACTCCGTTGACATACAGATGCGTAGTGACATCCGCAAAGTTGTAGGTTATCGCCAGATGTACCCACTCACCCGCCACAAGGGGCGTCGTTCCTGTGAATATGCCGGTAGTGTTACCTACATTTCCTGAACTACCCACGGAAAAAACCGACCTTCGATCACCCCCGTGTCGTCGATCCACAAGCCAAATCGTGAGGCTGCTCCCGTAGTCGAACGGAGTTCTGCAACGGTTTGATTCACACTCACACTGTTTGGTTTGACCCAAGCTTCGATCGTGAAAGAATTCTGGCCACCGTTATTCAAGTTGATCGAAGCGGGATCGGCACTATTTCCCACGGTTGTCGTGATGGACGTAGCCACGCTATTTGAAGTCGGTGAGCTGAATGGATCATCCGTAATTGAGCTCACTACCCGATTGTAGGTCACATCGTGCCCATTTCCACTGATGTCAGTGGCTATTGTGTTACCACCGCTGAGCAGGTCAAAATCGTACTGAGCGACAATGGCCGCCTGCGAGCTTGCCACGGCAAACCCCAGCACCACAAACGTCGCCACCGCCATTCGCAGTAGCCCAGCTTGCATTTTTTTAGATCGTGATACGTTCATAATTACCCTTTCATTAGCATTCAAAAAGTTATTTTTCCCTGGAAATAAAAAACCGCACATTGCATCGGCAATGCACACACGCACTTGCCTACTGTTCACTTACTCTGCATTAAGACTAGACAAGATTCCCCCTTCTTCTCGAAAAAAAATTGAATAAGAAACCACTGGAGGCTGCCCCGTCTTCTGGGAAAGCCGAAACAATTTTTCTTGGACATGGGTTCACAAAAAACCTCCCCCGCGTTGGGAGGTTTGGAGGGGCCAGGAACAACCGGATGGATTTCTGATCTCTCGCTGCCATACTTTGCGGGGGGAGGTTTTCTGAGACAAGTTAGCTTTCCTTAGGCACCTTTCCGAGATCGCCGACCGACAACGAGTCCTGCCAACGCTAGCCCGAATAATGTGATGCTCGATGGTTCAGGTACGCTTGCTATTGCCGCGCTAAGTCCGCTAAGTGGGCTGGCGCCGGTGGTACCAAAGTTGCTTTCCCAGAAGGCCAGCTCGGAGGCGCTCCCGAGATTGGGTGTATCACCCCGTTGCCATTGGAGGAAGTCAAACCCATCGATGTCGGTGTCGCCGTCGAAGTTGCCGGGGGTCGGTCCGGAAAGGGGCCCGTTGAAGCCCAGATCCGATGGCGATAAGGCCACATCGGAAATTCGCACGTCGTCCATTCGGCCAAAGAATTGGCCATTGCCGCCCCCCGCAAGAACCACATCCCCCAGGGCACTGGGAAGGGACTGAGGCGTGGAAAGCGCCGCATCCTCCAGCCCGTTAACATACAGACGCGTGATTGCATCTGTGGCGCCATCGTAAGTCATCGCCAGATGCACCCACTCGTTCTCCACCAATGCCGTAGTTCCCATGAAAACACCGCCAGGGTTCGCCCCATTTCCCGAATTACCACTGGAAAAAAACCGCCCTTCGATCACTCCCGTTTCGTCAATACCTATCCAGAAACGCGAGTCGGAGGGAGAAAATACCCGCATAGCTGCAACGGTTTGATTCACATCGACTCGGGTTGGGCGAACCCAGGCCTCGAGGGTGAAAGCATTCTGGCCACTGTTATTCAAGTTGAACCCGCTGGGATTGGCGGCAAATCCGACAGTAGCATCGATGATGGTAAAACCGCTGCTTCCCGGGCCATCAAACGGATCGGAGCCGCTGAGCAGAAGCTCGC
>JAADIN010000089.1 GCA_013151315.1 Planctomycetota bacterium
GTTTTCACTCGTACCCGAGAATCATCACGTGCTTTCAGTTCGACCCAAAGTCGCGGAATTGGTTTTTCAACTCTACGGTAGATCGTTGCATCCCGAGTTGTTTGAAATTTACCAATCTCGCACGATCACTCGAGGGGGCTACAAAGCAACGGTGCAGATCACCAGCGCCGGCCACCTTGTCACTTGGTCCTACGACGGAATCATTCTGACCGAAGTCGCTACGGCGGCTCATCATCCTTTGCCGCAAAAGCGCCGACTCATGTCGTACCGATTGAAGGGCGATCGGAACGATCGACTGGAATGCCGCGGTGGAATTGGTTACGAAATGTCCTTCTCCCTAGAACCGACCAAGCCCGAACGATTCCTGGCTTATCAGAAAGAACTAACGCTACAGGCAACGCGAAAGGGAATGCTCCAGCGTTTCGATGCCAGCGGTCGATTCGAGACCGGGGCGATGAGCTATGTGAGCGTCGATTCGCGCGACAAGGTGTTTCGCGTCCAGGCGTTCCACACGTTTCCCGACGATTGTGCCGTGCTCCGAATCGAATCGTCCTATCATTTGCCGAAGTGATCGCAGCGACGCCATAGGATTGCAAGCCCATAGCTTTGCCGCGCCGCTACTCTTGGCTTTGCTTGGCCAGTTGGTTCTCAAACAGTTCAAGCTGACGGCGCATCACTAAAAGATGCGGGTGTCCCTCAATGGCTTGGCGTTGCACTTTGATCGCATTCTCCAAATCGCCGGTCGCGTAATAACAGCGGCCCAAAGTGTCGAGCAGGCTGGGACTGTCGGGGCTCAGTTCGAGCGAATGGAGCGAATACTTGACCGCTTTGGCGTAATCGCCCTTGGTGTTGCTCACCAGCCATGCCCAGTGGTTGTACCATTGGGCATTGCCAGGGTCTTGCTGGATGTTGCTCTCCACCCGTTTGCTCACCTCACGAATAAGTTTTGCGGTCCGCTTTCGATAGGCCACGTCGGAATTCTTCGAGCGGTACATAGCAATCAGCACGTCGGCATTAAAAGGATCGACCTTGATTGCAGCGTCGAGCAGTTGACGCTGCTTGGCAAAATCGCCTTGCTGCTCGGCATGGCAGGCGAGAAAAAAATCTCGCTGGGAACCGACTCGCTGGAAAAAATATCGCTTGGTGCGGTCGGTTAGCATGCTTTTCTTGAGGGCTGGGTCGGCCTCCACCGCATCGCAGTACTCGATCAACAGCTCCGCAGCTGCTCGGTCCTCTCCGCGATCGTGGAGTCGGAGTGCCGCAAGTTGTTCGCGCGCTCTTCTCGACGTTTCGTCGACGATCGGAAGCGTCTCGACGAGGTATCGCCATTCTCGCTCTGCCCAATCGTGACGCCCGAGATCTTCGACTATCGCGGTTACCAAAAAACGCTCGGCCGGGCTGTCCTCCTCGTGCCCGAATGCTTGCTCGGCAAACTCCTCGGCCTCGTCGATTTTTCCTTGCTTCGTTCGGGCCATGGCTGCCAAATAAATCAGCAGCCGGCTACTGCGCATCTGCTCGGGGTAGTGGGCCTCGACCGCTTCAAGGGTTTCCCATTGCTGGTTTTCCAAAACCCATAGCAAAGCGGGAACGAGGCTCTCGCTTTCGCGAGCTCCTTGAGCGATGAGCATATCGACCCAGCGCTCGAGGGTTTCGAAGGCCAGATTTTGGTGTGAAAACCGAGCGCACCTCTCAAGATGAAACTGGAGCAGATCTCGCACGAGCGGCTCGCTAGTTTCCGTGCTCTCCTCTTTCAAGAGCTCGATTTCGGTATCGATCAACGGCAACCAGGCTTCGCCCATCTCGTCGGGCTGCTTCAGCTGGTCAACGTAAAGTCGAATCCACTCGACCGGCACGCGACGGCTCCCTTGGATCTCAGTCGCCAGAGCTGCCAACTCGGGCTCCGTCGGTACGACAGGATCCATCTCTGATCGCAGAATCCCCAGGGCTGCCGTTCGGGCCAGCAGGGGCGACGGGTCGTATCGGGCAATACGGCATAACGCTCGCAAACCGTGATGCGTTTTTAATTCCCCCAACACGACGATCCGCTCCGACCGTTCTTCGGTAGAGAGGTTGCCGTAGTTCTGTAAAATCGTTTGCACCTCGGCCGAGTCGCCCGATCGGACCCAGTCGATACGAATGCGGTGCAGAATGTAGGCGGCTCGCGAAGCGATTTCTAAATCGGAATGGCTTGCTGCCGCTTGAAGCGCGTCGAAGGCGTCGGCGCTGAGCTCAATCAGACGCAACTCGGCGCTGCGACGATTGAGATACTGCTCGTCGCCCAATTGGGCGATCAGCTGATCGATCGTTTGATTGGGCGCAGCGCCGTTGGAGGAGTGGGCCGCCTGGAGGGTGTCGCTTGCGCAGAGCAAGGTCATCGTCAGCAGAAAGGCCAATGTTCGAAACACGTTTTTCATGAAAACACGCCTCTTTGCTTGGTTGTTGGGGCCTCCGGCGATCTGTCAGATCGCGGCTATTACAAATCGCGGCTAGGGCCGTGCCGCTTCCATTTGCTCGATGTACTTGCGAAGCCGTTCGAGTTCGTCCGTTTCGTCGCGTAATTTGAGCATATTGTTGACGCGCAAAACCAACTCGAATTTGTTGACCGGCTTCGAGAGAAAATCGTTGGTTCCTGCCTCCACGGCTCGCTCGATGTCGCCCAATTCGTTGAGCGCGGTTACCATCAGAATCATGATGCCGGCCGTTGCAGAATCTTTCTTGAGTCGCTGACAAACTTCAAACCCACTCAACTTGGGCATCATGATGTCGAGCAGGATGAGGTCGGGCTGAAACGACTCGACCTTATCGAGCGTGTCTTGCCCATCGACGGCCACGGCGGTCTCGACGTCGAGCCCGCTGAGGTACGCCTCGAGCAGTTCGACGTTCGCTTCGTTGTCGTCGGCAATAAGAATACGGCTTTTTTTATCGGACATGGTTAATTCACTTCTCCTGGGAGACCGAGCTTCTCCAATTCTTGAACCAGCTTAGGTAAATCTTTCGTTAGTATCTGCCACAAGGCAGCATCATCAACATCATGGTACATGTGAATCAAAATATTTCTTAGTCCGATGATCTGGCGCCAAGGAATGTAAGAGAGTTCCTCTCGTCGTTCCGCAGAAAGCCTCGTTGCGGCTTCGCCCACAATCGTTAGTAATCTTGTCACCGCCAAATGTCGCATGCGATCTTCTGCCAGCGATTGCTCGGTGTAGCCTTCGATCGACCGAATCGCTTCACGAGTATGGTCAAGAATATGTCTCAGCGAGATGTCGTCGTCATGCACTGACATAAACCGTTCTTGCCTCTCCTAGCACTCGTTTACGAATGTATTTACTCAAACCCTTAAAAGTAACCAGATCGACTTTTCGCCGAAGGATATCGGAAAGCTCATCCTGAATTGAAAAAAAATACAGTCCAGGAACATGTTCAGGATGAAACTCCACCAGGACATCGACGTCGCTTTGCGGTGTAAAATCATCTCGCAACACCGAACCAAACAACGCCATTTTGGTGATGTGATTTCGCTGACAAAAATCCGTGATTTTGTCTTCCGGAATTTCGATTGCGGTACTGACCATGGGCCTCATGTTTCCTGAAGAAAGGCAAAGGGCAAAACACTGCCTTCTCCATTGTATCTCATTGGGCCGTAGCAGTCTCGGCGACATTCAGTGCCGCTGCCGGGACGGGGAAATGCTGGCATAGGTCGCTTACTTCTTTGCGAATACGTCCGTGGAGAGCCGAATCTTCGGGAGCCCGCAGGGCCTCGAGCATCCAACGCCCGACTGAGCGCATCTCGTCGGTGCCCATGCCTCGCGAGGTCAGCGCCGGTGTCCCGATGCGAATGCCCGAGGGATCGACCGGTTTGCGCTGGTCGAACGGGATCATGTTTTTGTTGACCGTGATACTGCAATCGCCCAAGGCCTCCTCGGCCAACTTTCCGCCGACGCCCAGCGGAGTGACGTCGACCAACACCAAATGGTTGTCGGTTCCGCCGCTCACTAAGCTCAAGCCACCCGAGGCGAGCGATTCGGCCAGCGTGCTGGCGTTGTCAATCACTTGCTGCGCGTAAACTTTGAACTCGGGCTGAAGCGCTTCGCCGAAACAGACCGCCTTAGCGGCGATGATGTGCATCAACGGCCCCCCCTGCATTCCGGGGAAGACCCGACTGTTGAGCGTCTTGGCGTATTTTTTCTTGGAGAGACAAAGCCCGCCGCGCGGGCCGCGCAAGGTTTTGTGAGTCGTCGAGGTTACAAAGTCGGCCACTGGCACCGGGTTGTCGTGCAGTCCGGCCGCGACAAGGCCTGCGTAGTGGGCCATGTCGACCATGAGCATCGCGCCCACGTCGGCCGCGATCTCGGCGAAACGTGCATGAGGAATTTCGCGCGGATAAGCACTTGCCCCGGCAACGATCAATTTGGGTTTATGTTCTTTGGCCAACTTGGCGATCTGATCGAAATCGAGTCGATGATCGTCCTTGCGAACGCCGTAGCTGACAA
>JAADIN010000103.1 GCA_013151315.1 Planctomycetota bacterium
AGTCGGCCGACGACATGAGTGCCGCCAGCAAACAGGCCAACATCAATCCAACCAAGCCGATATAGACGCCCCCGATCGTCACGTTGCCAAGAATTTCGCGCGTTGCGACCCCCCAAGCACGGTCAGGGTCTTCATTGATTTCTAAGCTATCGGCCAACAGCGCGACGACGATAAGAGCCGTGATCGCCCAGCCAATGGTGCAGAAACGTTTTAAGAAGTTGCCCGTCACCAAGCCGATGCGAGCCGCTTGTTCGGTTCGAGCCGTGCCGCCGCCCGTCGCAATAAAGTGTGGCTGAACGACAATGCCCATTAACCCCAGCAGCGAGAGCGACACGATGTAGTGCAGTGGGAATTCGCCCGACCGTGGCCCGCCGAATAACTGAAAACTGTCGGCGCTGACTCGCTGATGCATGCTAAAACCGTCCCAAGTCTCCAGCTCGGACGCCTGAACGCCCGTCGCGGCGGCGTAATCAGCTCCATATTTTTCGACCAACGCCGAAAGGCCGTAGGGAATCAAAATGATTGACAGCACGATAATGCAAAGTCCCTGAATCAAGTCGGTCCAATAGGCGGCCGCCAAACCGCCCAGCACACCGTAGGCAATCACCACCAGAGCAATGATAGGGATAAGAACGAACCGTAAATTGGCGGGGTCGTCTGAACCAATCCACCCGACCATCGCCAGAATGGTCGGTTCACCTAAGAGGGGCTCTGCCACTTTGGCAATCGCGGAAAACATGGTCGACAGATACGCCATGTAGAAGCAAAAGCCAAACACCGTGTAGGCTGCCCCCATCGCTCGACTTTCGTAGCGCTCGACAAACCAATCGCCGATCGTGATGCCGCATACGCCGATACCAGATCGCGAATATCCAGTAAAACGGCGTGACGAAGAGCCACATCAGCGCGCTCCATACGCCACTCAGCCCGCTGGTCCAGGTGGTGCGTCCTACGTTGATGGGCTCTTGCGAGCCGGTGCCGGCCCCAAATGCGGCAAAGGTTTGCAACAGCTTGCCGAAGCCGCGGCCACCCATGAAGTAGTCTTCTTGCTTCTTGACGCGTAGCGCACAAATGGCACCGATCACCAGCATGACTAAAAAGTATCCGATAAGGACAAGAATGTCAGCGGTTTGCATACTGCACTTCCTGTTTGCAAGGCACAATTACGAGAAAAACAACAAACGGCCCGCCACGCGGTCCGAAACCCAGATTTGCCACCCTCTACTCCTTCAACCAATCAACCAACTCGCCAAGCTTCCCCGACGCTTTGTCATCGAACCACAGCGGCGCATCACCCACCAGCTGCTTCAAGCCGGCAACGCCATCGTACTTGGCCGCCCCCGGTAGGAACATGGGGTCATCTTGACGTTCGATCGACTCGAAGCGAAATCCGCCCGTAGCAACAGCCGTTTTCGCAACCACCAAACCCGCCTGAACCTTCGCCGCCAGCGCGATTGGGCCCGCTTCTTTCCCCAGTCCTACCAAGTGAATCTTCGTCGGGCTTAGCGGGCCTGCCTCGATTGCTTTCAACGTTGCCAACGTATCTTGCACACGCTGTGAAAAAAGCGACCAGTTGTAGCCATGAAAAAACCCTTTGGGCTGAACATGCTCATCGTTTTGCTTGAATCCAAGTGGGCCCAATCCCGTAGAGGTTAGTTTTTCGCTAGTGGAAAGAAACTCCCCTTGGCTTAAGAGATCGACGCCTAGAACTGCATACCCCGCATCGAGCAGTTCGCGTACTTGGCTAATGGGCTGACCATCGGAGTCGAGCAGCCCCGCTTTCCCCTTATTGCTAAGCCAAAGAACGGCTTGCTGGTTGATGTTGGCGGAAGGCAGCAAGGCCATTGCCGGAAGCTGTCGTTTTCCATCCTCGTAGGTTAATCGCACCAGCGCGCCTCGGGTTCCCTCAAAATCTAGTTCGCCGACGATTTCCTGCTGCACGTTGCCTAGATCCTCGATCCGCTTCCCAATCAGGACATCCCAAGCACTGCCTACGACTTTCGCGTAAGCCGCGTCATCTTCACGAAGCTTTTCGATCTGTTTTTTAGAATCCTCGGTCCACCAGCGTAGCAAAGCCCGCTCGTGCGGCTCGCCGACCTGATCGCCCATGGGCGCTGGATGGTCGGTCGTCCAAACCGATTGCTCCTCTTTCGTAAGCGGGACATAATCACGCTCGACGATCGGCTTCTCAAATCCCAGCTTGAGGAAATCATTGACAAAACCGGTCATAAACTGCCGGTTTATCTCGTTGTAATTGTGCTTAAACTTGGTGTGGAAAACGGCACGAAAACGATCTTTGTGGCCGAGCATTGAGTAAAGTTCGACCAAATCAGGGTAGCCCTTGGTTTCGAGCTCAACGGTCCAATCGTCGGCGGCCGTGAGCCCCAACGGTCGAGGAGCCGTAAGGGCAGCTAGGTCGATGTTTCCCGCGCCAATGCGCAGATACGATGCATTTTCGCACTGGCAACCGCCTTGCATGTCGGTCGAAACCATCACACATGGAATGGCCGCCGCTGGCCGATCGTCGACCGCCATCAAAATGAATGTCTGCGTCCCGCCGCCGCTGGCGCCGGTCACCGCAATACGATTCGGATCGACATCTTCGAGTCCCGAAAGAAAGTCCAACGCACGGATCGAACCCCAAGTTTGCAGTCCCATGAGATTCTGCAGATGCAACTCCGCTTGAGGAGTATTTAGCCCCCAATCCTTCGCGGTGCTCATCTGCTCTCGCACGCCATGGCGGTGCTCCGCCCGTTGTATCGAGTCGGCATAGCCATCCATATCGTATTGAAAAACCACGCAACCCATCCGCGCCAATTGAACGCAACGAGCTTGCACCGGGTGTCGTCCACCTGCAAGAAAACGCTCCGCACCGCTGGCGATCTGTTTTTTGAGTTCGGCGTCTTCGGTCGCATGAAACCGCCCGTTGGGCCAATGTCCATGCGGGCTGAGCACCGCAGGCAAACGGCCCGTCTTATTTTTCGGTCGGTAAAGGCTGCCCGTGACGTAGTGTCCGGGGAACGACTCCAAAGAGACTCGCCACACCGTATAGTCGTCGCGATCGACCGGGCTGTGAACCGTGGCATGGAGTGGTGTACGGGTCGGCAGTGGCCAAAGGCCGGTAGCAACTTGCACCTGCCTGCGAAGCTTAGCGGCCCGCTCGTTCCAAGCCTCGACCGAGGCGATTTTTTGAAACGGGAAGTAATCGTTCAAATTTCGCGGTTTCTCCAACCGAACATCCGCAGGCAATTTTTCTTCCGGGAAAACCCGGGGCGTGTCGGCTTGCGTCAAACGAGACGCAAACCCAATACAAACCAACCCAATACAAAATGTCGACAGTGCGCTTTTCATTATGGTTCGATCCTGGTTGAAGTACTTAGGTAATCTGCAGGTTTCTAGAATGTGCCCTTAGTTCGCCTTTCGCACTTTCCTGACGATCAAGGCGCCCGCGAAACACGCGAAAAACAGTGAGGGCAAATGGGTTGCAAGAGGGCGGGATTTTTTACTGCTTGGCTACCGATGGTTGTCTATTGGAAAATCGAGAGCTGACTCGTGTTTTCGCGTACTTTCGCGCCTTTTCGCGGGCAAAAAGTGCAAAAGTTGAACTCAGCGCAGATGCCAACGGAAAGGGCACTATAGCAGACTGGCAGCCTACGTTAAACAATGCAATTATCAGCCGCTCGCCTTAGACCCATTGCAAGGACAATAAGCAGCTTTTGCAGAGGTAGCGGACCATTCGTCCGTTGTTTTCGAACGTTTGTCACTGCGATGGCTCAAGAATTGACGGGCATTTGGCGGATCAATTCCTACGCTGCCCGCGATGGGTTCGGCACGGTCTTGCCTTTGAGCTTGTAAACATAGGCCAGCACCTCGGCCACAGCGGCGTAGTTTTCGTCGGGGATAGGGTGTCCGATCTCAACGTCTTTGTAGAGCGCTTGCGCGAGCGGCTTGCGTTCGACGATCGGGACGTTGTTTTCCAAGGCCAAGCGGCGGATGCGTTGCGCGAGTACGCCAGCACCTTTGGCCAGGACAATCGGCGCTGCCATTTCCTCGGGATCGTACTGGATCGCAATCGCTAACTCAGTGGGGTTGGTGACCACGACGTCGGCTTGGGGCACCTTGTCGCCAATTCGGTTCATTGCCATCTGCCGCTGGATGGCCCGTCGGCGAGCGATCATCTGAGGGTCGCCCTGCATATTTTTCAATTCATCTCGAACTTCTTGCTGCGTCATACGCAGATCTTGTTCTTGCTTCCACTTTTGGTAGGCAAAGTCGAACAATGCCAGGACGAACAGCGCTACGCCGACCCACAGCGCGGTCGACAGAGCGAGATCAATCATGAAGGGGGCTAACTGAGACGCCGAGAGCGCGCTGGCTACCAGCACTTCTTCGTGACGTAGATAGAGAACCGTCGCGGCGACCGCCGAAACAATCGAGACTTTGAACATTCCAAAGCTAAGTTTCATGAACCCGGTAAGCGAAACGATCCGTTTCACACCAGCCAAGGGGCTTAGTCGCCCGAAGTCGGGCATCAGACGACTGGGTACAAACAGAAAACCTGTTTGAAATACGCTCGTGCAGACCCCGGCTAGCGCAAGCAGGCCAAGGATTGGGAAGACGGCCTTGCCAATCGTGTTGACCAAACTGTGGGAAAGCTCGATCGCGTCGGTTCGGCCAATGGTCAGCGGACCCACGGTGCTTAGCTGATGCCGCATGAAATGGCCGGCCATTTCAATGACGTCGCCGCCCCAGGAACGAATCAAGAGGATGCTCACGATCAACATGGCTGCCGAACCTAGGTCCTGACTATAGGCAACTTGTCCTTTCTCGCGCGCTTGATCGCGCCGATGCTGGGTAGGTTCTTGCGACTTTTCGCCAGCTTGGTCGGCCATGGGAAAGGGGGCTAGAGGCTAGGGCAGGGGGGTAGGTGCTGGGCGTAGCGATTCCATGATTAAATCGATGGCGCTGGAAGCTTGTTGAGGGAAGGCCCAGGCGATCGCGCCGATCGTGGTAAACAGGCATCCTAAAGTCAGGAGCGAATTGATACCAAAGCCGACAGCCAGGATATTGATTTGTGGCAAAGTGCGGCCAATCAGGCCGAGTACTAGGGTGGAGAGTAACAGGGCAGTCATCGCAGGCGCGGCGGCTCGGATGCCGAGCAAGAAACTTTGGGAGAGCAGGGTCGTCAGCGCTTCGACATAGGTGGTGCCGAGCGATGCTTGGCC
>JAADIN010000213.1 GCA_013151315.1 Planctomycetota bacterium
GAGGCTTCCTCTTGAGATTCCTATTCACTCCCAACGGCACCTACGGCGATATTCATCCGTACTTAGGGATTGCGGAAAGACTGAAATCTCGTGGGCATGAGGTGATCTTTCTTTGCAATCCGCATTTCTCCGAACTTATCGAAGACTGCGGCTTTGGCTTTGAGGCGCTTCGCACGAAGGAAGAACTCAAAGCGTTCTGGGACGACCCCGGCATGTGGAGTCGCCTGAACTACTACAAGTTGTCGCTGGACTATTGTGGCTTGCGCCCGATGCGAGAAATGTATGAGGCGATCGAGAGGCTTCATATTCCCGGCGAGACGGTCGTGGGTGGCCCCGCTTGGTCGTTTGGTGCTCGAATCGCGCAAGAAAAATTACGAGTTCCGTTGGCCACGATTCACCTCGAGCCGTTTTGGATTCGCAGCTTGCACCGAACGGCCGTCATGCCGCCGCCGATGGTGACGGGCGATTGGGTGACCAAGAGTTCCAAGCGGCTACAATTCTGGATCGCGGACGCTTTTTTTACCGATCGATTTCTTTCGCGGCCTCTGAATACCTTTCGCGGAGAGCTGGGGTTGAAGCCGGCGAATCGATTCCTCAAGACCTGGTGGCATTCTCCACAACGCGTGATTGGGCTGTTTCCGGAGTGGTTTTTTCCACCCCAGCCCGATTGGCCTTCGCAAACACGTCTCACGGGTTTTCCCATTTGGGATCAAAGCGAGGTACGAGAGATCCCGAGCGAGGTTGCGAGTTTTCTTGACGAAGGTTCGCCCCCCCTTGCTTTTACACCCGGGTCTGGCAACTCGCAGGCGGAAGCCTTTTTCGAGGCAGCAGCTTATGCATGCCGGGCTACTGGACGCCGAGGCGTGTTGCTAACGAACTACCCAGAAACGGTACCCAAAAATTTACCCGACGGGGTGCGACAATTTCCCTACGTACCGTTTAGCTACTTGCTTCCGCGAGCGTCGGCGCTAGTGCATCACGCGGGAACCGGAACGGCCGCCCTGTGCATGCAGGCGGGCCTTCCGCAGATTGTGATGCCGATGGCCTACGATCAACCCGATTTTGCGGCATGCCTTGCTCGACTAGGCGTTGCAAAGATTCTGAAACCGAGAAAGTTCACGGGGCCTGCGCTGGCAAGAACGATCGATCAGATGCTCAATTCCGAGTTGGTTGCCAAGCGATGCCGCGAGGCAGCAGAGCTCATGCAGGGCGTCGATCCGATCGAAACGATTTGCGATCTCTTACTCGAAACGGCAAGCCTCGATTTTCCACCCCACTGGAACGGGTCGATATAGCCCCACCGTCCCGGTGGGATAGGGCTACGGGTGTGACGTCCAATGGAACAGGATTACACGCTACTTCGGAGTTTCACGCCGCCGCACCGCCGTTGGAGCCTCCGGTCGATGTCACCAGTGCGAATTCGGAACGGCCTTGTCGAACAATTGCTTCAAAACCAGCGTAAAGGGAGATAGGAATGGACTGCCCACTTGTCAATTTCTCTATTGGGGTTCTGGTGAGCGGCGGTTGCCGTTACAGTTCCTGCGACTGCGGCAAGGCCGCCTGCACGACCTGCGTAACCCCACCCTAAACCACTCTTATGTCGAGCAGCCGTCCGCCGCTCCGAGCATACTGAAGGAAGCCTCTTCCCAGCTTCATCCCCCTTCGGAGAATTTGATCCATGTCCCTCTGGCACGCCCAAAGCGGTCCCCGCTCAAAAGACACCGGCAAGTTTCGTTCTCGTGCATCGCTTGGCACCGACCAACTCGCGGAGAAAACGCATCGGAGTTGGTCCTATCACTTTACCAGCCATCAAGCGGGAATCAGCATCAAGCGGACGAGTTTTCATGTTTCGATTTCCGATCCTCAGGGAAATCGAGTCGAGTACCTACGTGGTTTCTCGAACATGGAACGCGCGGGCGTCGCGGCACGTGAGTGGATCGACGAAATTTTGAAAAAGCTCGAACAAGCTGCGGCGAGCCGAGGCCTTGGTAGAATCCCCGCGTTGCCGACCGAGCCCACTCAGGAAAAGGGGCCGGCTCAGGAAAAATAGCCGACCGCGTTGCGGAACAGTTGGAGGCCTGCCCCCTCTTTGCCTGCTCCATCTGGAGTTGGGGGCAAACGGGTCCACTGGGGATGTTGCGTCGGATCGATGAACCGCTCGGGATGGGGCATCAGGCCAAACACGCGACCACTCGCATCACACATGCCGGCCACGTCGCGCGCCGAACCATTGGGATTCGACTCGGGCGAATAACGCAGCACAAGTTGCCCCGCCTTGTCGAGTTGATCGAGGGTCGCCTCATCGCGGGTGACAAATTTTCCTTCCGCGTGGGCGATTGGCAAGAAGACCGTCTCGATGCCTGAAAGAAACGGGCAATCGGTGCCGCCTGCTTGTAGGTCGACCCACCGATCGATATACCGATGCGAATCGTTCCAGGCCAGCGAAGCTATCGGGCCCCCAGAGTCGTCGGCGTCGAGCAGGCCCGATTTGATGAGTACTTGGAATCCGTTACAGATTCCTAGGACCAGCTTGCCCGCTTCGCGGAACTCGCGCATCACGTCGCCCAGATGGTGGCGAATCTGATTGGCGAAAATACGGCCGGCGGCCACATCATCGCCATAGCTGAAACCGCCGGGGATGCAGAGGATTTGGTAGTTCGCAGCAAGCTGCGGCGCTTCGAGGAGCCGATTCAGGTGCAGCACGTCGGGCTTTCCGCCGGCCATTTGGAAGGCAAACGCCGTTTCGGCGTCGCAGTTGGTGCCCGGGGCACGAAGGATAAGGATTCGTGGCATCATTGGAGTTCGGAATTCGGATTGCGGATTGCGGAATTAAAAAAACGAAGCGAGCCGGGGCGTCCTCGCCCCCGGCTGGCTCACCAGTCGAGGGGCTGCTGCCAAGCTCTTTTCAGGTCACCGATTTCAGCGTCGATCAGCAAATTGCCTTCTGCCGATTCTTTGATGATGAGTTGCGTTGCCTCCTCGGTTTTACCAACCTGGGCAACCGGAACCCCAGCGAGTTGTTTCTCAAACGCTTCGGCCCGCCCGGGCGTCACCTCGCAAAGGAAACGAGTATTCGATTCGCTAAACAGGCGTGCTTCAGCCGATAGGCTTTCGTCGGCCACGGGCAATGCCGACAGGTCGATTTCGGCTCCAAAACCGCCGGCGAAGGCCATCTCGGCCGCCGCGACGGCGAGCCCGCCTTCGCTCAGGTCGTGGCACGAGGCGACGAATCCCTCATCGATCGCGCCGTGCAGCAAAGCAAACGTCTGCTTCGCCACTTCGGCGTCGACGGTCGGCACCGCGCCGCCATCAAGCTCATTGACTAACGTAAAATGCGAGCCGCCCAGCTCGTCCTTGGTTGCGCCAACTAGGTAAAGCAAGTTGCCGGCCGCTTTGAGATCCATCGTCACACAACGGGCGACGTCTTCGATCTGCCCCATGGCGCTGATGAGCAGCGTCGGGGGAATCGCGATCGTCTGCTTCTGGCCGCTGTCGTCGACGTAGCTGAATTCGTTGTTGAGGCTGTCCTTGCCGCTAATAAATGGCGTTTCGAGGACGAGCGCCAAATCGTGGCACGCCAGGGCGGCTCGAACCAAACTGCCCAGAGTTTCGCTCTTCTCGCAATCGCCCCAGCAAAAATTGTCGAGAATCGCCACCCGACTCGGATCGCCGCCGACGGCCACGCAGTTGCGAAGCGCTTCGTCGATCGCGCTGGCGGCCATGTGATAGGTATCCAGCTCGCCGTAGCGGGGATTCATGCCGCAGGAAATCACCACGCCTCGACGTGAGTCGAGCACCGGGCGGACGACGGCTGCGTCGCCGGGGCCGTCCATCGCCTCGCCCACCAGCGGCTTGATAACGCTGCCGCCTTGCACCTCGTGGTCGTATTGGCGAATGATCCACTGCTTGCTCGCGACGTTGTAGCTGCCGAGGATCTTTTTTAGGTCGTCGGTGTAGTTTTGCTTGTGCGAAGACGCAAGCGGGGTGGCGGGGGCCGGTTGGTAGGTGGCTTCTCGGATGACCGGGGGACGCCCGTTGTGGAGGAGATCCATTGTCAGGTCGGCGACAATCTGGTCTTCGTATTTTAGTACCAGTCGACCGGTCGGCTCGAACTTGCCGATGACCGTCGCTTCGACGCTTTCGGCAGCACACAGGTCGCGAACTTCTTCCCAATTGGCCTCGGGGACGCTGATGACCATGCGCTCCTGCGCTTCGGAGATCCAGATTTCGGTATACGAGAGACCGGCATATTTGACGGGAGCCCGGTCGAGCCAGACTTCGGCGCCGATTTGCTCGCCCATCTCGCCGACTGCACTACTAAACCCCCCTGCTCCGCAATCGGTGATCGCCGTGTAGAGTCCTCGATCGCGAATCGTGAGCAGCACGTCGAGCACTTTTTTCTCCTCGATCGCGTTGCCAATTTGAACCGCCCCGCCGGAGAGCGATTCGCTTTCGCTGGTGAGCTCGGCACT
>JAADIN010000210.1 GCA_013151315.1 Planctomycetota bacterium
GCTAATCGGATTCGTGTAGATTAGCGGAGATTAGTGTTCTGGCTTGAATTTGGAACTGCTGATCCAGTCAAAGTACAAGCTTTGCCAGCGCTGCTTCGATTGCCGCGAGCTGCTGCTCGGCCTCGGCCAGTTTGCCGCGTTCGATTTCGACCACCTCGGCTGGGGCTCGGCTGACGAAATTTTCGTTGCTTAGCTTGCCGGCGATCGACTTGGTGAATTTGGCGAGATTGGCTTTTTCCGCAGTCAGCCGTTTTTGCTCGGCCTCAGCATCGAAAAAGTCGCTGATGTCGACGTGCACTTCCATGCCGGCGAGAGGCTTGCTGGCCGATTGCTCGGGAGCGGTGGCGTCGGGGCCAATCGCGGTCGCCGTCGCGCGGGCCATCGACTCGAAGTAGGGCTTCATCGGCTCAAGGAGCCCCGCCGTCTCGGCATCGCAATGGATGCAGAATTTTAGCGATTCTTTGGGCGGGATGTTTTGGCCCAGACTTCTCGGACTGCACCTAGGGCTGCTTGGAATGTCGCGAACTGGCTCTCGATGTTGAGGTCGATATCTTCAGTTATTGCTACTGGCCAGGCAGCAATACACACAGACTCTACCGCCGTGGCCGGCGGCGCTAACCCTCGTTTGGGGGCTACGCTGGCTAATAGCTGCCATACCTCTTCGGTCAGAAACGGGATCATCGGGTGCAGCAATCGAAGCAGCGTGTCGAGCGTGTGGGCCATTACCTGTTGGGCGACGGGCCGTTGCTCGGGCACCGCGAATCGGGCCTTGCTCATCTCGACATAAAAACTGCAAAAATCGTCCCAGGCGAAACGGTAGAGCTCTCGGGCGGCGTCGGCGTAGCGGTATTCGGCCAGCGCGGTGGTGACTTCGCCCGTCACCGTCGCTAGCCGGCTTAGCAACCAGCGATCCTCCAGCAACAAATTTTTCGCAGCAAGCTGCGTCGCTTCATGGCCTTCGAGGTTCATCAGCGCGAATCGGGAGGCGTTCCATAGCTTGTTGCAGAAATTTCGGCCGAGCTCAAAACGCTCGCTGACGACTGCTCCGCGCGGCAGCGCCAAATCTTCGTCGGTTTGTGCCCATTGAGTGCTAAACGGTTTTTTGCATTGCTCGCACTCGACGCGCGGAAGAATCCGATTTTTCTTCGTCTGTTTGATTTGCTTTTGGCAGTGCGGGCATTCGAATTCGACCGGCATCCGCACGTCTTGCGTTTCGGTCGTCAGATATGCGATGCCAAACCGGAGCGCATCGGCCCCGAATTTTTCGATCACATCGAGCGGATCGACGCCGTTTCCTTTTGATTTGGACATCGTCTCGCCGTAGCCGTCGAGAATTTTTGGATGAATGTAGACCTCAGAGAACGGCACTTCGCCCATGTTGTAGAGCCCAGTGAGCACCATCCTCGCGACCCAGAGCGTGATGATGTCGCGAGAAGTGATGAGCGTGCTGGTCGGGTAGAATTTTTCAAGTTCGGGCGTTTTTTCGGGCCAGCCGAGGGTCGAGTGCGGCCAGAGGGCGGAGCTGAACCAGGTGTCGAGGACGTCGGTTTCCCTTGAATAACCGCGATTTTCTAGCTCAACAATGATTTCTTCATCGAATTCATCAAGAACACAAAAAAATCGATACATGCGGTCTTCTAGGAAGGCGTCTTTGACATCTTTTTTTTCTCTTTCCGTGGATGCTAGCCGACCTTCAGATTCCCAAGTCGCAACTTGTTCACCCCATGCAACCGACTCCTCTCCTAGTTTTTCAATATACTTTTCATCGCTCATGCCTTCTGGAACTATTTCCCCAGCAATGTGTGGGTTCATTGGAGCAGACCAAACCGGTATCCGATGTCCCCACCAAAGCTGCCGCCCAATCGGCCAGTCGCGTTTTTCGCTGAGCCAATCTTGATAGCCCTTCGCATAGCGATTGGGAATAATTTTCACACGGCCGTCACTCACCGCATCCATGGCCGACTGGGCCAGCTCGTCCATCTTCACAAACCATTGGTCGGCCAAATAGGGCTCGATCGGCGTTTTGCTCCGGTCGCTGTGCGCGAGGTCGATCTCGCGGTCTTCGATTTCAACGAGCAGCTCGGCCGTTTCCATGTCTTCGACGACCGCCGCGCGAGCCTTTTTCATCGTGAGGCCGCGGTATTTTTCGGGCACATTTTCATTGAGCGTGCCGTCGGTGTTGAGGATGTTGATCGCGCCGATGTCGATCCCCTCTCCATGAACCGTGCGTTGCCAAACTTCGTAATCGTTCGCATCGTGGGCGGGCGTGATTTTTACGCAGCCGGAACCGAGCTCGGGCTTGGCCCAGGTGTCGGTGATGAGCGGGATCGTGCGGTCGGTGAGCGGGAGTTTTAATTTTACGCCGCGCTGGGCCATATCGCGAAGGACAATCAACTCCGGGAGGATCGCTTGGCAGCGACCGCTAACTGCGTCGATTTGTGATTGGATATCGTTTTTTTCCTTCTCCGGCGCTGCGGCGAGTTTTGCTTCGAGTTCCGCTTGCGTCTTCGCGAGCGCCGCCGTCGGGTCGGGATGCACCGCCACGGCTGTGTCGCCGAGCATCGTTTCGGGTCGCGTCGTCGCGATCGTCACATGCGTTGGCTCGCCCGGCTGCGGATCGATTACTGGATACTTAAAATGCCAAAAATGTCCCTTTTTCGTCTCATGAAAGACTTCGTCGTCGCTCACTGCGGTCTGCAAAAAGGTGTCCCAGTTGACGAGTCGCTTGCCGCGATAGATTTTATTGTCGGCAAACAGTTTGAAAAACGTTTCTCGCACGGCACGGGCACACTGGTCGTCGAGCGTAAACCGAAGTCGCCGCCAATCGCAACTCGCCCCGAGCTGTTTTAATTGGCCCAGAATGCGTGTTTCGTATTGCTCTTTCCACGCCCAAATTCGTTCGACCAGCGCTTCGCGGCCCAAGTCGTGCCGCGAAAGTTTTTCTTCTTCCAGTAGCCGGCGTTCGACGACCGCCTGCGTAGCGATGCCCGCATGGTCGGTGCCGGGCATCCACAAGACATTAAAACCCTGCATTCGCTTCATGCGACACAAAATATCTTGCAGCGTGTTGTTGAGCGCATGGCCCAGATGCAATGCGCCGGTGACATTGGGTGGCGGAATGACGATCGTAAACGGCGGTTTTTCAGACGTGGGGTCGGCATGAAAGTAGCCGCGTTCTTCCCAAATGGGATACCACTTTGCCTGCGCGGCAGCATGGTCGTAGTGCGAGGGGAGGTCGCTGAGACTGGAGACGGTTGTTGTAGTCATAATTCAAAAAAGTGTCTCGCAAAGGCGCAAAGTGAAAGGCTGAAGGCTTTGCGAGAGTCTTTCACTTATCCTTCATCTTTACAGAGTTTGTATTCGATACTGTCGACCAATGCGGCCCAACTTGCTTCGATGACGTTTTCGTGGACGCCGACGGTGCCCCAGGTGTCGCTCTCGTCTCGGCTCTCGATCACCACCCGCACGCTGGCCGCGGTTGCGGCGTCGGAGTTGATCACTCGCACCTTGTAGTCGACCAACTGCATTTGGTTCAAGCTCGGGAAATGCCCGTTGAGCGCTTTTCGCAAGGCGGCGTCGAGCGCGTTGACCGGTCCGTCGCCCTCGGCCACTTCGTGACGCAACTGGTCGTTGACGAGCAGCTTGACGGTCGCTTCGGTAATCGGCTGGCCGCCCCGACTGATGACGCTCGTGTGGTACTGGACCAACTCGAAATGCGGCTGAAAAGTGCCTGCTGCCCGTTTGACGAGCAGCTCGAACGATGCCTCGGCCGCCTCGAACTGATAGCCCTCGTTCTCCAGCTCGACCACCTGCTTCAGGATGCTGGCCATCAGCTCCTTGTTGTCTTGCAGATTATGCTTGGTGGCCATGGCAAGGATGTTTGAGCGGCCCGATAGCTCGCTCACTAGTACGCGACGCTCGTTGCCCACCGCTGCGGGTTCGATATGCTCGTAGCTCGACGAAACCTTGGTCACGGCGTGGACATGCATGCCGCCCTTGTGGGCAAAGGCACTGGGGCCGACAAAGGCTTGGCCGCTGCGAAAGTGGATGTTTGCGATTTCGTACACGTAACGCGAAAGCTCGGTTAAGTGTTCGACCCCACCGCCATCGAACACTTCGTAGCCCTGTTTTTTGAGAGCCAGATTGGCGATGACTGAGATGAGATCGGCATTGCCACACCGTTCGCCAAAACCGTTGATCGTGCCCTGGACGTGAACCGCGCCGGCATCGATCGATGCCAACGAGTTGGCCACCGCCAGTTCGCAATCGTTGTGCGTATGGATGCCCAGCGGCTTGTCGACCATGGCAGCGGCTTCTTTGGTGATGGCCGCTACTTCTTCAGGAAGGCTGCCGCCGTTGGTATCGCACATCACGAGGATCGACGCCCCGGCCTCGGCAGCGGCTCGGATGGTCTTCGCCGCATATTCGGGGTTCGCTTTCCAGCCATCGAAAAAATGTTCGGCGTCGTAGATCACTTCGCGCCTTTTCTCAGGGGACCCCGCGCCGCTCAAATACTCGATCGTATCACGGATCATCGCAAGATTCTCTTCGAGCGAGACGCCCAATACTTCGGTGACATGAAAATCAGACGTCTTGCCAACGATCGTGATGACCGGTGCCTGCGACTCGAGCAGCGATTTCATGCCGACATCGTCGGCCGCTTTCACGCCCCGCCGTCGGGTCATGCCGAAAGCACACGCTTTGCTGTTTTTTAGAGGTTCTTGCGCAAGTCGCTGAAAGAACTCGGCATCCTTAGGATTCGACAGCGGATAGCCGCCCTCGACGAAATCGAACCCCAGCGAGTCCAAACGGCGTGCAATGAGCAGCTTGTCTTCGAGCGAAAAGTTGACGCCCTCGCC
>JAADIN010000003.1 GCA_013151315.1 Planctomycetota bacterium
GTGATATCTCGCCGGTTGTGAAGACCTTGGCCCGACAGCAATTTGACAACTATGTGAAACGGGTGCGAGTTTTTGTGCATCCGCGTATTGCCGACCGCGTGCGCAGTTTGCCGCAATTGTCAGAACTTGTTTCTGAGGCTGCGGCGTTGTGCGACCAACGAATCTGACTACGCAGGGACGGGTTCTTTTTTATCCGCTCCGCCACAGGCGAAAGAAAATTCTGCAAACTGCTCTTCCAGATCGCCGGCTTCAGCAAACTCGAGTTCGCCCAGAATCTGGGGCATTGGCGTCCCTCGCACCGACTGCTCGTACAAGAGTGCGTCCAGATCGATCTTGGTTAGAAAACCTGCCTGGATGGCCAACGCGCCGAACATTTCATGAGGCATGTCGGCTTGTGTGCGAAGGATGCTAAAAACTTGCTTGACTGAGAGCTTTCCTGTTTCAATGGCCAAGGCCCCAATGAGCGGACGGGAAGCCAACTGGACCTCCAGCGCTTTGACAAACTGGTCCGTGGTGATCATGCCGTGCTCGACGAGATAGAGTCCAAACTTCATTGCCTGCCCTTTCACATCTTGGTTGGTTTCAGTGATTTTCCTACTGGGTTTCCCCGTATCAAATTCATCGTGGCCAATTCAAGTGAAGTTAGTAAGGATAGGTCGGCCATAGTGCTCGAATGGGGATTTGTCTTGGTTTGGCGAGATGTTTTAATGCTCACTCGCAGAATATCCGGCACATCGATTACTGTCGGTAGAACTGGACGGGGGAGAGGGGCTTGCGGGCTGGTTTTTGTGGGTGGCGCTGGCCTTTGTGCAAACGACGTGGCCGTCGGCGCTAACATGCTAATGCTCTCGGGTTTGAGACACTTCCCAATTCCCGGCTCCTTGGCGGAGTTTCAAAACATTGATGTGATAAACTGGAGAAGCTAGGGGTAGTCTTCCGATGATTTGTTTTAGACAGAGCCCGCGCTCTTGTCTGACTCGCAAAGGACGCGTGTCGTCGAAACTCCCCCAGAGAAAGTGCCGAGCAATTGAAGCGTGGCATAATCTTCCTCCCCGCTGAGAGAGCGCTGGACAATTTCTCCGATTGTTCGGCCTGACTACGATGACAGCCAATTCTCCGCACTACTTGCTTTTTTCCGAAGCAAGTCGCGACAAACCCTCCGCCCCGTGTTGGCGGTTTGTTTTGCAGAATGTTGAAACCGAGCGTCGCTTTAGCGCGGCCGACACCGAACCGGCCGACTGTGGCGAACGGCTCGAATTGTTGGCCGTCGTTCGTGGCTTGGAGGCCCTTGATGGACCTGCTCGCGTCACCCTGGTGACCAAGAGCCGCTACGTCAGCCGTGGCATCAAGTCGGGCTTGGCCGAGTGGCGTCGGAACGATTGGAATTGGGAACGCTTTGGCCGCATGGTGCCGGTACGCGATTGCGACCTGTGGCAGCGCGTGGATCGAGCGCTAGGTTTTCATAAGGTGGACTGCCAGGCGTGGCAGTTTGACTCGCCTGTCGAAGTCCAAGAGTCTCCAGAGAGCAGAACCGACTCTTCGACCCTAGCCGTAGATGGAACGGTTGAGCCGCGTGTTCGTCGACGCGTTCGCCCTGCAAAGAAGCGAATTGCGGCGGCCACACCGGTTGGGGGAGGTCTGATCGACCGGGTTCGGAAGAAAATGCCCCGAGTCGGGGATTTTCCCGAGGTCGTGCGAGCCCTGGCTCGCCCCCTGGGGCAGGCCACCCCGGCCTAAGCTGAGAGCCTCGCCTAATCGGTAATTTGGCCCGATTTACGAGCCCAATGGCCCGTCAGTCGACCGACGTTAGGTGGTGGCCCCGGTTTTCTGGCCACATCGGGGTCTTTTTTCAAGTACAACAGAGCTAGAGAAGGATGAACTCCGTGCGATCTCAAGTCGATGTCAACGCAATTGCTCCCGTGATTCATGGTACCCACGAGAATCCGTTTGAGATTTTGGGCCCCCATGAGATCGAGGAAAACGGTCGTCGGGCATTGGCGGTAAGAGCGTTCTTGCCCGAATCGCAACAGGTTTGGCTTGTCGACCAGAAGCACGGTTTGTCGCAGCCGATGCGGCGGATTCATCCGAGCGGACTTTTCGAGGCGATTTGTGACGCGGAGATTCACGATCAACAACAGGGCCCTTCCTACCAATTTCGCGCCGTCAATCAAGCAGGGCAGCAGACCACGATGCACGATCCCTACGCCTTTCCTCCACTGTTAAGCGACTACGACTTGCACCTCCTGGGCGAGGGTAGCCATTGGAAGAGTTATGAAAAGCTGGGAGCCCATCTTCGCGAAGTGAATGGCGTGAAGGGGGTTAACTTTGCCGTCTGGGCACCCAATGCCGAGAGCGTGAGCATCGTCGGTGATTTTAACGCTTGGGATCGCCGTCTCCATGCGATGCGCAAACATACCTCAAGCGGTGTTTGGGAATTGTTTCTTCCCGAATTGCCGGTTGGGACGTTGTACAAGTTTTCGGTGAAGAACCAGCTTGGCCACGTGATCGAGAAATGCGATCCCTACGGTTTTGCTGCCGAGGTGCCGCCGCTGACGGCCAACGTGGTTTCTGATTTGGATCGTTACTCGTGGGCAGACGAGCAGTGGATGGCCACCCGCGACCAGAACAATGGACTCGACGCCCCGGTCTCGGTTTACGAAGTCCACCTCGGCAGTTGGCGACGCAATCATGGCGAGGGCCAGTGGCTCAACTATCGAGATCTTGCCCATCAGTTGGTCAAGTATTGTCACGAGTTTGGATTCACGCACCTGGAGCTGATGCCGATTTGCGAGCATCCGTTCACCGGGAGTTGGGGCTATCAGACGGTCGGCTACTATGCCGCGACAAGCCGTTATGGTTCGCCGGAAGATTTTCAGTACTTTGTCGATCATTGCCACCAAAATAACATCGGCGTGCTGATCGATTGGGTTCCGGGACATTTCCCGAAAGACAGCCATGGGCTCGACTTCTTCGATGGCACGGCCCTTTATGAGCACTCGGATCCTCGCCAGGGCGAACATCCTGACTGGGGGACCAAGATATTCAACTATGGTCGCAACGAGGTGCGGAATTTCCTGATTTCGAACGCGCTTTTTTGGCTCGATCGCTACCACATCGATGGGCTACGTGTCGACGCGGTCGCCTCGATGCTCTATCTCGATTACAGTCGCGAAGAGGGCGATTGGGTTCCCAACGAGTATGGCGGGCGCGAGAATCTCGACGCGATTTCTTTTCTCAAGGAATTCAACGAGCAGGTCCATACGCACTATCCGGGCACGATGACCGTCGCCGAGGAATCGACCGCTTGGGGCGGCGTCTCGCGGCCGACTTATGTGGGTGGGTTAGGATTCAGCCTCAAGTGGAACATGGGCTGGATGAACGACACGCTACAGTACATGGCGCACGATCCGATCCACCGGGGCTACCATCACGACGAGCTGACGTTTTCGTTGATCTATGCATTCACTGAAAACTTTGTTCTGCCTTTTTCACACGACGAGGTGGTTCACGGCAAAGGTTCTTTGCTCGATCAGATGCCTGGCGACGAGTGGCAACGCTTTGCCAACCTTCGGCTCTTGTACGGCTACCAATGGACCCATCCCGGCAAGAAGGTGCTCTTTATGGGCGGCGAGATTGCCCAGTGGAATGAATGGGATTGCGACGACGAATTGCAGTGGGACCTTTTGCAGTGGAATCCGCACAAGGGCGTGCAAAAGCTGGTTGGTGATTTGAATCGAGTTTATCGCAACGAGCCGTCCCTGCATCAGGTCGACTTCGAGCATCAAGGTTTCGAGTGGGTCGACAGCCACAATCACAACGATAGCGTGCTGGTCTATATCCGTCGGGCCGCCGACCCGGCCGACTTTGTGGTCGTGGTCTGTAATTTCACGCCGATGGTGCGGCAAAACTATCGGTTGGGCGTGCCTGAGGGGGGCTGGTACGAGGAAATCCTCAATACCGACTCGTCTTACTATGGCGGCAGCAATGTGGGCAACGCCCAAGGGGCCAACGCGGAACCGCGCGAGAGTCACGGCCGACAGTTTTCGATTGAAGTGACGGTACCGCCGTTGTCGGTGATAGTATTTAAGCCTCGGCGTAGGTAGAGCCGCTTACCAGCACGCAGCGCAAGCAAGTGGGGCTCATGCACATACTCGCTTACGCGTCGTGTTTGTATTGCTGGTACTCCTTCCAGCTTGGTGCGGTTAAGTCCGATGTGTTGGGTCAGTAAACCCATCTATAGCCAAGTCGTGCGGTGGCGCCGGTTCCAAAAACTCCGGAACCGTGGACGAGGTAGTTTTTGTCGGTGATGTTTTCCAAGCTGAGACTCACGCGATGCTGGTCGTAGCGGCCATAGGAGCGTCCCATGCGCAGGTTGAGTGTCGCATAGCCGGGCGTACCGCCGACAGGGATACGCTCGTCGGTAATGTCGCGGACTTGCTCCAAGCGATCTTGACGACGCACC
>JAADIN010000156.1 GCA_013151315.1 Planctomycetota bacterium
TCACAGTTGGTATACTGCCTTCCTTAAGAATTCCGTTCTCGTACAGAGGACTTGCACCTCACAAGTTAATCGCCATGACTGGCGTACCAAAAAAATGCACCCGAGCGGCGAAGTCGGGCGTTTTTTTGATTGAGAATCTTTCGCCGCCGCCGGTGAACGGCGCCGTTAAACATTCAGAGAATCCCATGACGTTGCAAACGACCGAGCAATTCCTTTTCTGGTGTATGGTCATCAATGTGGGCCTGATGTGCATCAGCTTCCTTCTGCTCGCCATGCTGAAGCCCATGGTTTCGAGGATCCACAGCAAACTCTTTGGCGTCTCAGAAGACTACGTCAACCGGGCTGCCTACACCTTTCTAGGTCTATACAAACTCATGACCTTTTTCTTCGTCATCATCCCCTGGATTGTGCTCAAGCTCATTGCTTCATGACAGCAATTGACGAACCTTTGCCGTGGCACTCTCACAAAACTGCGATGTCCTAAAAATGGAGCCGCAGAGATCACAGAGGATACCGAGGGGAAGTTGGTCATCCGTAAACCCTTGCCAGTGAAGAGTTTTGTGGCTAAATGAGAAGCTGCTAGAATATTGCGTTATACGAAGGTAAACCCCACCCATATCTTGTTATCCGCTGCACAACATGAGTGACTGGCTCTACACGATCCGCGAACGCTTCACACCTGAACCCCGGGAAGGCTGGCGTTCGTATGTGTCGTTCTCGGGATTTACTCACATTGCTGAACTCGTGACACTGGATTCGATGATGTGCCCTGACCTCGTCACTGAACTTCGAGACGAAGATTGGAACTTCAACGTCCAAGAGGACTATCGCACCGAGCTATTTCGCGATCCCGACTATCTGATGGCTCGCCAACCATTCGATCAATCGGTGCATCAACTCCTGGGCGTTGTTGAATCCCCCAATGGACACGAAACTCTACCGACTGGATTTATCCAATGCGGCTTCGACATCATGGACTCGTATTTTGGCAATAGCACGTTAACGAACTGCGGCCCAATCCCTGAGGCATTCATGCCATCAGACGTTAATAACTTTGGACTGTTGCCCGACTGCGGCAAGGCGATTGCCGTTCGTGATACAATGCGGAAATTACAACCGGACGATTCGCACTTGGGTGACTGTGACGTTTGGTTGATTGCTCGCCGACTACCCGGCGGATAACAAAAAAATGCACCGGCGTTGCGGACCACACCGAATTTCCAAATCAAAGTCACCCGACGCAACCCGTTAATTTTGGTCGTTATGCCCACTGAAGGCGTGGCCGACGAGGGTACCAATTCATGAACTTTACCGTCTATCTCGAAACCAGCATCATCGGCTATCTTGCCTCGCGCCCGAGCCGTGATTTGATCACGGCCGCCAATCAGCAACTTACACGTGATTGGTGGGACGGTCATCGCAAACAATACGACCTGTACGTTTCGGAAACTGTCGTCGCCGAGTGCAGCGCTGGTGATCCGCAAGCCGCGCAGGAGCGCCTGGAGGTGATGGCCAATATCCCTATTCTCGATGCCACCGAAGATGCCGAGAACTTGGCCGATCAATTGGTCAAACAGATCCCGCTCCCGGCAAACGCCGAAGTGGATGCGTTGCACATCGCTATCGGAACTGTCAATGGGGTCAACTATCTGCTAACATGGAATTGTGCCCATATCGCCAACGCTGCCATGCAGACACAAATCGAAGCGATTTGCCGATCCGCAGGGTTTGAGCCGCCGACAATTTGTACTCCCCAACAACTCATGGAGGATTGATCCATGTGGCGAGACCCAATCGTTGAAGAAATACGACAATTGCGCCAGCAATACGCCGCACAATTCAATCATGACCTGAAAGCTATCTGCCAAGACCTGCGCAAAAGGCAAAAGAAGAGCGGTCGAAAGGTGGTCACGTTATCACCAAGACCCGCACGGCAAATCAAAACCGATGGCCAACCTGCGGTATAACGAATCGATGCACACGGAGCCGCGGTCCGCTCGGCTTTTTGAAATCAATGGCCCGTTCGGCATAACTCAAACACAGCGAGAGACTGCCGCCTGCGGTAGTTGCAGAAGCGACTGCTTGGCAGGCGAGTCAGCCAGCAGTGCCAATTGCTCGGCCGCCTGGGCGGCGTGGGTCAGTGCTAGCTCGCGGGTCTGCTGAAGCGATCCGCTCGATTGGAGCCAGTCTTTTAAGGTTGAACTCGTCTCGTCGTTGGGGGCATCCAGCAAAGCCTGAAGGTCGCGCTGCTGCGTCGAGTCGAGTTGGTCGCGGAGCATGATGAGCGGCAAGGTCATACGCCGCTTCGTGAGATCGGTCCCGAGCGATTTGCCGACGGTTTGCTCTTCGCCAACCAGATCGAGCAAGTCGTCGGCGATTTGAAAGGCGATGCCCAGCTGTTGGCCGAATGTCTCGAACCGCTCAACCGTCTGCTCGTCGGCTCCGGCATAGTGGGCCCCCAACGAGCAGCAGCAGGCACACAGTTCGGCCGTTTTGGCACCGATGATGCGAAAATACTGCTCGCGACTTAGATCGAAATTGCCACTCGCGGCCGTCTGAAGCAGTTCGCCTTCGCAGACGATGTTGGTGGACCGCCCGATGGTTCGACAACCAAAAGTGGTGTCCAGCGAGCTGGCCAAATAAAAGGCTTGGCTGAAGAGGTAGTCGCCGAGCAGGATGCTGGTTTGATTGTTCCAACGCGCGTTGATGGTGTCTTCGTGCCGACGAATCGCGGCTTCGTCGAGCACATCGTCGTGGACTAGGGTCGCGGTGTGGATCATTTCGACCACCGCAGCGAGCGTATGGTGGCTATCGTTGATGCCGCCTGCCGCTTGGGCGGTCAGGAGCAGCAGGGCAGGGCGAAGTCGTTTACCGCCTAGGCGAAACGAGCGTTGGGCCAGTTCGTCGATGAAGGGATCGTCATGGTGTAGGGCCGATTGCAAGCGGTGTTCGACATGGGCCAAGTCTTGGCCAATGGGTGCGAACATCAGTGCCCAAGGGGTGGTCGTATCGGGTTGTTCTGGGGTTGCGGTTTTCATAGAAATCTAGCCTTCGGCCTCTCGTCTCCTTTCTTCTTTACGCAGGAAATGCCCGCTGGCGCCACCTGATTTTTCTTCGACTTGGATTTGATCGAGAGTCATCGCTCGATCGACCGACTTGCACATGTCGTAGATGGTTAGTGCTGCGATGCTCACTGCGGTGAGGGCCTCCATCTCGACACCCGTCTTGGCGGTGACTTCAACCGTGGCTTCGATTCGGATCGCGTCGGCGTCGAGCGGCTGGAAATCGAGGTTCAGAGCTTCCAGCGGCAAGGGGTGGCAGAGCGGAATCAGGTCGGCGGTCCGTTTGGCTGCCATGATGCCGGCAAGCCGGGCCACTTCCAGCACATCTCCTTTGGCATGACCCCGCTGGAGAATCATTTCTCGGGTCGCGGGCAGCATGCGGACCAATCCGCTGGCCCGGGCGACCCGTCGGGTGGCGGATTTTTCTCCGACGTTGACCATGCGACTGGCTCCACGTTCGTCAAAATGGCTGAGATCGCTCATGGCGTGTGGGTAGTTTGAAAGGGAGAGGCAAAGATCGCCATTGTATTCGGGAAAACTGGGCCGTCGAGGGTCGAGATGCACTCTACCGAGAATAACCGCGAGGAAGAGCCGCGGATTCACTGTCGGGAGGATGGAGGTGGGAAAAGAGCAAAAAAAAAGCCTCGCTGCCTGATTGGCAGCGAGGCTCGATGATCGGGGAAGTGGCGAGTGTCCGGGAGAGACCTTCGCCGCGCAGTTGAATCGTTCAACAGCCCCTGCTTGATATAATTATCCGCTTACCAGCGGTTGAGGCTCCTAGCAGTAGCAAGCCGAGACCCGAAGGCCTCGATCTACTTTCTCAGACCAATTCTTTCTTGGAACCGATGAGGGTCCGAAGTCGTTCGGCCAGCAAAGCTGCGTCGAAGGGCTTCTTGAACGTCTCATTAATGCTCGATCGGTCGAAGCTGGCGGTGGTGCCATCATCTGGTAGCAGAGCGATCAGGATGGTATCGGCAAAGTCGCTACTGCGACGCAGATTTTGGCAAATCTGCAATGCTTCAACCTGTCCGATCGAAAAGTCGACGATGATGCAGTCGGGATGGAAGCTTTCGGCTTGGATGCCTGCTTCAAAACCGCTTGCGGCCATCGAGGTCTTGAACGATCTCGCCGGTGGCAATTCTCGCTTCAGATTCTCGATCAAGACTTGGTCTTGAGCGACAATCAGGACTTTGGCCATGGCCTCGTCCTCGAGATCGCCTAACGGCATGCCATGCTCTTTGAGAAACTTAATCAAATATTCACGTGGGATTCGCCGGTCCTGAGAACCGGGAATGCGATAGCCCTTCAAACGCCCTGAGTCAAACCACTTGCTGACCGTGCGGGGGGCCACTTTGCAGATCTTGGCGACCTGACCAGTAGTAAAGATTCATCACGGGTTACTCCAAATTAATGTCTTGCGTTGACGCTGGTCAATCCGCCTGCGGCGGATCAGACGCCCCTTGAGTTTGTGCAACAAACTGGCATTTTGCTTCCCTTCTGCCAGCGGGTTGGTTTAAGGCGTTAGCTGGTAGTCGGTAGTCGTAAGTAAAAAACTTATGACTCACGACCAATGACTAACGACTTGATCTTGCTTGAATGCACACCTGGGTCAGGGGCACCCTAAAATCGCATGTTGGGTTGGCTCAGGTCCTTCTGATCCTCTCCGTCCATGTACAGCCTATCGGCAATGCAAGCACTGGAAGATTGGCCAAAGTCGTTAAATTGGAGAATCTAGGCATAAGCCACTCCAATCGCTACTTTGTGCACCCTTCCCGCATTGCCACTGCCTCGTACCTAGACCCTATTCTTTTCGGACTAAGAGTCTAAGCGCGAGGATTTGCAACTCTGGTTGCGTACTGAGAGCGTGTCAGATGAAGGCACAAGTCGATGATCGTGAGTCGTAGGTAACAAGTACTTACGACAAACGTCTTACTCCTTATGCCTTCCGGTAGGCAGGCTCCCCCCTTGGTAGGGTTGCTCGGTCTGCAAGCGGCAGATAAAGAACAACCCCTCCGATAACTAGTGTCGATTCAAATGGGGTTCCGACTTTAGAAACTTTCCCTATTCGTGTTGACTCGACCGGTTGTATCGCCTGAGAACCCCTCGATTAGGGTTTGGTCTCATCGCCGGGGGCCCCCATCTTTTGGGTCAGAATTTGGGATATTTGCGAGTTGGCTGGGACTTTGCAATTCTCCTGGGAGAAAAAGGCTACTTGCTTGTGTGCGTCAATCGAAAAGGTAAAATGTTTTCGACGAACATCCTGGAACTTGCTCGGCTGAATCAGGAGAATCAACGGCATGAATTACACCTATCTCGACACCCCGATTGGCGAGCTGCTACTGGCCGGAGATCAAGACGGGCTGCGAGAACTTGGTTTTCCTGACGGCCCCAAACGTCGACGCGCTGAGCCCGCCTGGGAACTGCGCGACACGTTTTTTGCCGAAGCCAAGTCGCAACTGAACGATTATTTTTCTGGGTCGCTCCGAACCTTTTCTTTGCCACTCAAGCCGAGCGGCACGCCGTTTCAGTTAGACGTACTCCAGCAGCTTCAAAAAATCCCCTACGGCGAGACCGTTTCGTATGGAGAGATTGCCGCACGTCTTGGCAGACCCAAGGCGATGCGTGCCGTCGGCGCGGCGAACGGAAGAAACCCGATCCCCGTGATCATTCCTTGCCATCGAGTGATTGGTTCCAACGGAAAACTCACCGGCTTCGGCGGTGGCCTACCAACAAAATCGGCGCTACTGAAACTCGAACGAGAGGCATGATC
>JAADIN010000079.1 GCA_013151315.1 Planctomycetota bacterium
CGATGACGCCGAAGGCTGCGCCAATGGCAAGCGTGCGACGCCGGCCGAACAGTTCGCGAACCTCCTCAGGCCGTGCGCTCGTGGCAATGTCGTAATCTTGCGGCGTTCGGCCCAGCAACTGATCGCGCACGCAGCCGCCCGCCCAGAGCGACTCGTAGCCTGCGTTGCGCAGTTGCTTGACGACTTGCAAGGCAAAATCGCGTGGTGGGTTGCTTTTCGTCATGCAGAGACTATCCCTCCCCCGACAATTGCGTCTGAATTGCTTGATCGATTTGAGCCGTCATGGCTTCGAGCTCGGCGTCGGTCCACTGAAACGAAAATTCTTCCGAGGGTCGCAGAAAGTGCAAGACACTTTCGACGGGCCTCACGCCGATCGCTTGCTCGCAGGCGGTCGTGTAGACGAACATCTGCATTGCGTAGTGGTTGGCTGCTTTGCGGACTCCCGCCGCGTCGACTTGGTTCGACTTGTAATCTAGCACATGCCAGTCCCCGGCGGCATCTTGGTACAAACAGTCGATCACCCCTTCGATGCGGCGTCCTTCGAAAGGCTGCTGGTCGGGGGGCCAGGGGAGGACGAACTCCCGGTGGATCTGTTTGGCGCTGGCTAGCTCCTTGGCCCGGTTGCTTTGTAGAAAATTCTCGACAAGTTGCGCCGCTTCTTCGGCCGCTTGCTCTTCTTGGCTCTGCATGTGCAGAGATGCCAAGTGTTTGCACAGACCGAGAATGTCGTTGTCGCATGGGAAATCTATTCGCTCGAGAACCGCATGGATCAAAGTTCCCAAGCCGCGCGGGTCGAGCAAGGAGGCGTCGGGAGATTTTGCTTCACGAGCCTTGCGGACGATGCTTCCAGACAAGCGAGAAAACGAAAACCGCTGCCGCGCTTGCGTGTCAACGAGTGTCGGTCGCACCGAATCGGGAACGCTGCCGGCTCCCGACTCATGCAACTGCCGAGTTTTTTCGACCAGTTTTACCAGATCGGTTCCCCGTGATTTCCCTGTGGCCTCACGGTCGGTCGCCGGTTCTTCACAAGTCACCCGCACTTGCGGTTCCCCATAACCGGCCGGCAAGTCGGCAACGCAGCGGCCCGTTGGCAAATCAAACTGCTTGCCAAGAAACTTGAGCCAATCGCTTGTCGGTTTCGCAAGATCATCAATACTACTGGAAAGAAGAAGGTAGTCGGCCGCCCGAGTGCAGGCGACATAGAGCAAACGCTTTTTCTCTTCTTCGTCTTGCTCTTGCTCGACAAAACCGATAGAGATCCAAGCCTACGCAATCGCTTTTTTGCGCAGCCGGAACGAGGGGCCCCAGTTGCTCGTCAAAGACAGGTTGACGTTTTTCTGAATGGCCACCTCGGTTCAGGTCGGGCACCACAACCAACGGGAATTCCAAGCCTTTGGCCCCATGAATCGTCATGATGCAAATGACATCGCCCTCGCTCTGTGTGGCAGCCAGTGCTTCCTTGGGCATCCGAACCACAAACTCCGAGAGCTGGGTAATAAACCCGTTCAGATCGCCAGGGCTGGTCCGATCGAGGGCCCGAGCCTGTTCGACGAGTTTTAATACGTTCGCCATTTTTCGCCGGCCGAGGAACTCGCAGAGCAGCATCGCGTCGTAGCCCGTCTGCTCGAGCGCCTCGTTCAGAAGTTCCGCCACCAAAAGCTGATCTTTGCGCGCCCTCAGGTCGCCAAGAATGGCTGCCGCTCGGGCCACTTTGTCGCTTTCCTCTTGAGACAGCGATTGCGAGAGCGATTCAGAAAACAGTCCGGCATTCAGCGAGCCCTGGGACTGCACAAGCCAAAACAGCGTTTCATCTTCCAGTGCAAAAATCGGACTGCGAAGCACCCCGGCCAAGCTGAGCTCGTCTGCCGGACTCGCAATCGCGCGCAGCAGGTGAAGGAGGTCATAAATTTCCTGCTGTGCATAAAAGGCGTGGCCGCCCGCTAAGTAGTAGTCGAGCCCCTGTTCGCGTAACGCCTCTTCGTAGAGGGCGACATCGCTGAGCGACCGCATAAGGATCGCAATATCGCCCAGTTGCAAGGGGCGAATACCCTTGGCCCCGTCTGCCACGATCGGATCGCCCGTATCGAGTAGCTGGGCCAGTCTTCGAGCGATGAAACGAGCCTCGTGAACTCGGCTCTGCTGTTTCCCGCCCAATCGTCGTGCGTACTCATCGTTGTCTTGCTCGCTCTCTTTGGTGGCCCACAGAAACTCGACCGAAGGGGTCGAGGTAAGTTGGGGTCGACTGGGCTGTAGCGGTTCGTAGGGGTCTTTAAACGCCGAGCAAAACAGGGCATTTACAAAATCAAGAATGGCCGGGGTGCTTCGAAAACTGGTCGTCAACGAAAGACGGCTTTCCACGGGCAACGTGGCTCTTAATTCGCTCGAGACCCGCGGCTCGGCACCTCGAAATCGGTAGATCGACTGTTTGAAATCGCCGACCACAAAAAGCCCTTGCTCGGCCCAGTCGTCGCCGCAAAAGGCCTTCACGATCGCCACTTGCAGCGGATCGGTATCTTGAAACTCATCGACCAAGAGCAGCCGCGTCCCTCGGTTGAGATTTTCGCGAATCGCCGGATAACGCGAATCGGTCAGCAAGCGAAACGCTCGCAAGAGCAGATCGTCGAATTCGAGTACGTTGCGTTCCTGTTTGACTTGGTCGTATGCACGGGCGACCTCGGCGACGAGACAAAGCAGATCGTGGCCCGTGCTGGCCGCTTCGTGCATTGGGTCGTCTTCGAGCGAATAGAGCAGGGCCGATTTTTTCAGCAATTCACGAACGGTGGCCGCTAGCGATTTGAAACGGCTGTATTGCTCAGGGTCGTCCCAGTCTTTTTTCGTGCAAACGCCTTGAACACGAGCCAGCTTGATCAGTTGTTCTAGGCTTTGTCTCAAAACGTTGATTGTGGTGTGATGTGAGCCGTCGGCGCTAGCCTCGGGTGTCCTGGCGGCGGCGGTTTCCGTCAATTCACCCGACGCTAGCGCGTTCGGCTCACGTTTTGAGACAACGCCTAGGAGAGTGTGAGTAGATTCGCAGTCGGGCAGCCGAGCCAACACGTCGAGGATTTCTACAAAATGCTCTTGTAAACTCGGCTTGGAAACTTGAGCCGTCTCGCAAATCTCTTGAAGTTGGTTGACGGATTCTGAATCCAAAATTGCTGACATGGCAGCGGGAACTACGACTTCGCTAAAAAAGTCGCGCCAAGTGTTCACCAGTTCCTCCGGAGTTTTCTCCGCCCACTTCGAGATCACCGCGGCAGGGTTCTCGCCAAGCAATCGCACTACGTGGTCTCGCAAATCGCCTAGCCCAAATCGAGTTGCAAGCTGAATCACCCGTTCGTCGCCTGCGAGCAAAAGCTGCCGGAGGTGGTCGTCGACCGTTTGCAATCGCAACAAATCGGCGGCGGCCGGATCGAGCTGCTCGAAGCGAGGGTCAACTCCCGCCTCGGCCGCGTGGTTGCGCAGCAGCGTTGCACAAAAGGAGTGGATCGTACTGATTCGCGCGCTATCGAGCGAGCGAATTAGTCGGTTCCAAGCCTGCCGCTCACCGGCGTCGGTCGCGCAGGTAAATCGCTCGTAGCAACGACGGCGAATTCGCTCTCGCATCTCCCGAGCGGCCGCATCGGTAAACGTGATCGCAACCAGCTCGTGCAACTCGGCCGAAGGTTCTAGGACTCTTGGATCGAGATACGACAAGAAACGTTGCGTCAGGACAAACGTCTTGCCACAACCGGCACCCGCCGAGAGCGAGACCGAGCGCGCATGCCCTGCAAGGGCCGCTTGCTGCTCGCTAGTCAGTTGGATGGTTGTGGTGGCATTCATTCGTTATTCATTTCTAATTCTTTCTCCAAACTACGAGCGTGTGCCACGCGGCAGATCGTGCTGAAGGAACACCAGCGGGTGCAATTTTTGTCTTCGTTAATCACAGGGAACTGGCCCCCGCGGATGCCGCCGATCAGTTGGCCGATGCGTTCCAGTAACAGCGGTTGCAACTGGTCCCATTGCTCGGAGGTCTGGATCGCTTGGTCTTTCAGCTCGCGAATTTCCAGAGCACCACTTTTACGGCTGCTCGCAAAACCTTGGCCCTTAATGTTCCAATAACCGGTCGACAGCGCCACCGCGTCTTGGTCGGCAAGCAACAACCTTTCGGCAGCCAAGGCGTAGAGGGGCAATTGCAATTGTCGCCCGGAGCGAATGTTTTTGTCTTGCAGTTTGACTTCCGTGCCCGACTTGTAATCGATGATATTAAAAACGGTCGTCTGCCCCACGCGGCCGACGTCGACTCGGTCGATTTGGCCCGTCAGAAGGATTTGCTCCGAGCCCAAATCAAGCTCGAAAGGCAGGGCCGTCGAAGCGTCGTCAGACGCCGAACTACCCGCGCGGACTTGGGGGCCGAATCGCACTTCGAACAGCGCAGGACGCAGCGGCTCGTCGAGATGGCTCCACTGCTCGCGATAGCTGGACTCTTGTTGAGCATATTGCTCGGCCCAGGCCTCGATTTCACGCCGCTCGATCTCTCGCAACCCTCGTTGTAGCCCTGCGAGCGGCGACGAATTAACCGCTTCGTTGAGCACGGCATGAAAACGCTCAACCAATTGTAACGGGGCCTCGTCTACTTCTTTTGCGCTGCTCAGGTGTTGGTGCAACGTGGCAAGCACCTGGTGCAAAAGGCTCCCGCGTCGCCGCGCATCACTGCGAAGCGTCAACTCGCCACAGGGCTCGATCGACAAAATTTGCTCCGCAAAAAAACGAAACGGGCACGTCGCATAGCCTTCCAGCTGACTCGGGCTCCAAAGATGCGAGCCATCAAACCGTTTGGCCAAAACGGCCTTCGCCCGGTCGCTTTCCAGAAGCCCGTCGAAGGGGCCAAACACGCCTCGTTCGCCCCGACGTGCCACACAACTTATACTGCGAAGAAGCGATTTCCCTAATGGGGCCGACTCGGGTTGCGTTACCAATCCCGCTAGCCAATCGCGATCGCCTTCCATCGCCTGAGCGACTGCCTGCCGGCGATAGTCGCTCTTGCTCCACGGCTTATGCGTAGCGACAATTTCGCCCAGCGGCATCGAAGTCTGCGGCAAACGGGTTTCGCCAAAACATTGTTCGAGCTCAGTCAGCAAGGGGCTGGGCGAGAGCGATAGACCTTTGGCGTCCAAAGCGGGATAGCTGAGCGTTAGTTTTTCGGTCGCCCGAGTTACCAGTTCGTAGAACAAGAGCATCTCGTCGCTCGCCCGCGACTGCGTTGGGGGCCCCCCGTCAAAATCGAAAAGCGAATCGACGGCCTCGGAAGTCGAAAACGACGACTCTTTGAGGCCTGCTAAAAAGACGTGCTTGGCCGAGACGTATCGGGCCGCCTCCGCGCCGAGGATTCGCACCCGGCCGACCGTATCATGCTCGGCAGGCAACTGCAAATCGCGACCCACCGTTTCAAGAACCTCGATGAATTCGCGAATCAAAAGCGGGGGAGCTTCCGAGTCAATCTGGGCGTCGATCGTTCCGAGCGATTGCAGTCCCTCGCGAAGCAGATGCCACGTCGGTGCAGTTTGGGGAAAGGCATCAAGACCTTCAAGCAGTCGTTCGGTATGCTCGATCCACTCGGGCAGGGAGGCTTGCGAAGGAAGTTTT
>JAADIN010000209.1 GCA_013151315.1 Planctomycetota bacterium
AGTGGGCGACACAAGATTCGAACTTGTGACCTCCGCGGTGTGAGCACGGCGCTCTAACCAACTGAGCTAGCCGCCCGATTTTTTTGACAGGAGGGATGTTTGAATGTCGATGCCTGAGATGTCTGAAGCTTCGGCATCATACACTAGACGACTCGTCGCGGGAAGCTTCATCGTATCCGATGCTCTCGTCGCTCGGCATGTCGTCCAGTTCGTCGGAGTCGGAGGGGAGGGGAGGGGAATCGTTTTCGTCTTGGTATTCGAGTTGATCGGTCGAACTACTGTACATGGCATCGTTGAATTCGTTTTGGATGCCGGAGAGACTGCGGCGAAACTCGGCCAACGTCTTGCCCCAGGTGCGCGCCATCTCGGGCAGTTTTCCGCCGTAAAGCAGCAGCGCAATCACCAGGATGATGAGCATCTCGGGCGGGCCAGGACTGAGGCCGAATGCGACAACAGGGCCGCTGCTTAGATCAGACATGCGATGCCATCCGAGCGTTAGGCCGTTGTCGAAGAAGAGGGGGCCGAAGAAGAGGGCGTCGACGATTTGGAGTGGCCGGAGGTCTGCGAATCTTCAGGATTCGGTTCATCCTGATTTTCTATCGAGGCACCAGGAACCTCCCCATTTTCGTCGATCTCGCCTCGGATGCCCTTTTTGAACTCCGTAATTCCGATTCCCAACGAACGCATCACCGAAGGAAGTCGGCTTCCGAAGAGCAGAAGCACGATCAGCCCGACGATCATCATCTCGGGCACACCAGGAAATCCGATAGCGAGAATTGTGAGCATAATACCGTGGGAGGCTTTGGGCTGGAGGTTTTAGGCTGGAGCAATAGTGGCCCCAGTCCTACTTCAATTCTACTGGTTCGCAGGGGCAAGTCAAATTGGGGTGCTGAGCCGTAGACGCTAGCCTCGGGTTTTTCGCACGGGTTTCTGGCATGGGGCACCCGACGCTAGCGCGTTGCGGCTCACCGGACCGCCTGCCAGCCTCTGCGGCCAGCGACCTCGCTGGGGCCCTCGGCGGGGCTATAACGGTAGTAAACCTCGAGGCACATGGCCGAGATGGCGGTTGTGTAGACTCGCCCGCCATATCCGCCCCAAACGGTCGCCTCGTCCCAACTCCCATTGCCTTGCTGCGTCGAGAGCAGGGTGCTTGTTAACGCATGATTCCAATCGTCCCAGGCGGCAGCGGCCTCGGCCGACTGGTGCTGGCCTCGGTGGAGAGCCAAGCTGGCGTAGTACCAGAAATACAAATTGCGATGGCCGGCGGACGGCAACTCTTGCAGAATCGAGTCGATCGCTTCGCGTGTGGAAGCTTGGTTGGTCGTGGTTAGGCCGGCACCGTCAAGCAACTGTCGACAGAACAGGGCCTCGGCGGTCATGGTGGGACTGGGTGGACCTTCGGGGCGGTAGGCGGCCAATCCACCGGCAGAGCCACGTCGTACGCGACGCAGGAATCGCTCGACTCGTGTCCACGTCGTTCCAGGGACTTCGATGCCGGCCAGTTGGGCACTCCGCAGTGCCATTAGTTGCCAGCCAAGTTGACTCGTGTCTCCGGTATCTCCGCGACGATATCGCCAGCCGCCATCGGTCGGGTGTTGCATCGAGAGGGCGTAGCGTACCGCGTCGCGGGCCATGGGCTTCAGATGCGTGTCTCCGGTGATCGCATAGGCTTCGCAGATGGCAAAGGTTGCCATCGAATGGCAATACATGCGTGCAAACAGTTGGGCCTCGCCATAGAGCGAACCGTCTGCCCGTTGGTGCTGGCGCAGATATTCCAAACCATCGGTTACTTCGCGCGCATAGGGCCCATGGCGATGGGTGTGGCCTGATCCAAGAAAGGCGAGCAGGGCTAGGCCGGTGACTCCGGTATCGGCATTGGCCCCGGCTCCTTTGCGGTTGTGCCCAAGTACCACGCGTTCTTGTCCCGCTCCAAAATTCGATGCATCCCAACCCCCGTTTTTCGCTTGAGCGGAAGCCAACCACCCGAGGGCCTGCCGGACGGCACGTTCGGTTTGAGGGCTACCGCCCCGCTGCTGGGCAAGTTGGTCACGATCTTTAGCGAAACGATCGGCGTAGGTCGAGGGGGGCGTCGGCTCCACTTTGGCTGGGGGGAGTGGTTCGGTCGGCGGAGATTCCTCAGGTTCTTGTGGCTTTTCAGCAGGCTCAATAGCCGCGATGCGACGCATCGTCGGAGGGGAGGGGAGGGGAGTTGCTTCTGGGGCTGCTTCCACGGGGGCGGGACTGGCCAGTAGTGAAGGCGCTTTTAATGGTGACCTCGACGGCTCGGGCTTGGCCGCAACCTCGACGACTTGTTCGAGGGCGTCTGCGTCGATCTCTTCCTTAGCCTCCTTCAGTGTTTCTTCCGGCGTTTCTTTTACGGTCTCTTTTTCCGCTTCTACTTTCGTTTCTACTTCGATGACCGTTCTTATGGAGATGCGAATCGGCGTGTCGCTTCCCAATTCGGGAGCACCGCTCATGATCCGTACCGTCGTCGCTGCGAAAGCTAGCAGCACATGGACCCACAGCGACAGAATCGCACACTTTCGCAAGGGACGAGCACTCGACCATCGGGTGCGCAGCAGCACAATCAGCAGCACGGTGATCGCACCGAGCGCTGACCAAAGTACGATCCAAGTGGTGGAGGTAAGGTCGAACATGGAAAATGATAGGGGTTAGCGCCGACGGCCACGCCGAATGTCCCGCCACTTCGCTAAACCTCCTGCATTTTTCTAGGATTCGCGTTTATGCCGGGGCGTTCGTCGTGGCCGACGGCGCTAACGGCGGGGATTTTTGGGCGCTTGTGCAATTCGTACCGTGATGCCCAGATCGGAGACATGGGCTTCCTTGCAGGCGGCAAGTGTGGCCGCGACATGCTGGAAGGCACACGAAGCATCGCCGCGGATGACGACACTCAGTTTGGGATATTCTCGCCGTGCGGCCGAAAGCTTTCTGGTGAGTTCCGGCAACGAAACTTCGTTGCTATCGAGCGTCACGCGGCCCTGGTCGCCGACGGTTACCACGTGCTGCTTGGGTGCCGTGCTGAGCGCCGTCGCGGAAGCAACCTCGGGCAGTTCGAGCTCGATGTCGCGCTCCATTTCGGAAAATTGTGTCGCGACCATAAAGAAGATGATCAGCAGGAACACGACATCGATCATCGGCGTCAGGTCGAGCCGAGGCTGGTCGTCTTGTTGCGTTTTTAAGGGCATGGCCGGTTTACGCCACAAAGCCGAGGGGTTGCAACCCCTCGGCTTTAGGCGGCTTTTTTGGATTTGGAGCTACGCGAACTACGTCGTTCTTCGAGGGCTTCGGCGGAAATGAGATGGACGAGGTTTTGTCCGTGACGGTCGATTTCCATCACCAGCATGTCGACCCGGCCGACAAACCAGAGGTAGAGAATGAGCGCGGGGATGGCGACCGAAAGTCCGGCGGCGGTGGAGAGCAGGGCTCCGCCAATGCCCCCGGCCAGCAGTTCGGGACGCCCCATGGCGCTGCTGCCCGCGATGGCCTCGAAGGCTTCCATCATCCCCCAGACGGTTCCCAAGAGTCCCATCAGGGGGCAAACGGTGGCCACGCCGTTGATCACTCGCAAGAAGCGTCGCATGTCGCTTGCCGCGCGTTCGCCTTCATCGAGAAAGGCCTGTTCGACCTCGACGGCCGGCTTGCCCCATCTTCGGACCGCGGCAGCAAAGACATTGGCAACGTGACTGCGGTTCTGCTCGCAGCGGTCGAGCGCTTCGTTGCGACTGAGGGCACCTTCGCCAATTTGCAGGAGAAACCGCTCGGCAAAGAGCCGTGGCGCAACGCGGCTACGGCGAAGGCTCAACGTGCGTTCAAAGACGACCAAAAGCAAAACGAACGAACTGACGAGAATCGGCAGCAAGAGGGGACCGCCGGCCAGCAGCATGTCCCACAAGCTTTTGGTGGCGATGGTCGTGTCCATGGTTTTCCTTCCTTTTTCATAATCTTAATCCTACTCATCATCTTATCTCCTCTTTCGAGATTAAGATTACGAGTAGGAGTAGGAGATCAATTCAGGCATCACTGATTTTGTTCCAGTTCCATGCATTTCTCTGCCTGCAAAGCGGCCTTGGCTTGCCACTCGGGATGTGTGTGCTTGTCGATAACTTTGCGATAGGCGAGTCGTGCTCGGGGGTAGTCGTTTTGTTGGAAAAAAGTTTCTCCGATCATCCATTGCGCCATCGTGGCGGTCGTCGTTTTTTTCGCGGCTTCCCTACTCAAGACACGCTGGTAGTCCCGTCGTGCCAAGGGCATTTCCCCTAGCCCCGCATGGGCACGGCCTCGGAGGTAATCGACTTCGTATTGCAGTGGGAAAGGGTCTTCAGCCTTCTTCAAGATTTTTAACACCTCGGTCCATTGTTGTCGGCGCGCCCGTAGTTGCGCGCGTCGGAGCGGAA